>JAQCGR010000041.1 GCA_027619995.1 Pseudomonadota bacterium
ACCTCATGCTGAGCCTGTCGAAGCATGAGGTCCGCAGCCTCACGGCGCCGCGTATTCGATCTTCTTCTCGTCCAGCATCTCGGCCAGTTCGCCGGACTGGGCCATTTCGCGGATAATGTCGCAGCCGCCGACGAATTCGCCCTTCACGTAAAGCTGGGGAATGGTCGGCCAGTTGCTGAATTCCTTGATGCCCTGGCGGATGCCGTCGTCCTGCAGCACGTCGACGCTGTGATACTTGACCTGGAGATAGTCCAGGATCTGGATCACGGCGGCCGAGAAGCCGCATTGCGGGAATTGGGGCGAGCCCTTCATGAACAGGGTCACGTCGTTGCCGTTCACGGTGCCCTGGATACGCTCGAAACTGTCCTTGTCGATCATGGTCTGCCCGTCCCCGAGTTCGAATGAGTCTTGTGAGTGTTCCTGCGCCGAGAGGTAAGTCGCCCCAAGCGCCGCGTCAATCCTGCCGGTCTATCTTCGCCACCTCAGTCCTTGGGCGCGCCGGTCTGCAGAGCCAGGGCGTGCAACTCGCCGCCCATGCGGCCCTGCAGGGCCTGATAGACGATCTGATGCTGCTGGATCCGGCTCTTGCCCCGGAAGACTTCGCTGACGATCCGCGCCGAGTAATGGTCGCCGTCGCCCGCCAGGTCGTCGATTTCGACCACTGCATCGGGCAGGGCTTCCTTGATCAGACGCTCGATTTCGGTTGCTGCCATCGGCATGGACGATCCTTCCTCTCGATTCTGGCCTTCAATTCTCGTGGCACGATGTTCAAAAAAATCCCGTTACTCGTCCCAAAACCCTATTTCCCGTCCATATAGCCCGGCAGCCAGCCTTCATGGGCTTCGCGCAGGGCTGTCAGGGATATGGGTGCGCTGCCGGGCAGGGTCAAAGCCTCGCCGCCCGTGCGCCCGATGGCCACCACGGGAATGCCGGCGGCCTCGGCATCGGCCAGCACGGCGACCGGATTCTTGGTCGCGATCAGATACCGGGCCTGGTCCTCGCCGAACAGCCAGGCATGGAGCGGGACACCCTCGGGCGCCGCGGGGATTTCCGCGCCGATACCGCCGGCCAGGGCCATCTCGGCCAGGGCGACGGCCAGGCCGCCTTCGGACAGGTCGTGGCAGGCGCGCGCCCGCCGCGCCAGTATCTGCATGCGGGTAAAATCGCCGTTGCGCAGTTCGGCATCCAGATCGACCGGCGGCGGCGCGCCTTCTTCCCGGCCCAGGATCTCGCGCAGATAGGCCGAACAGCCGAGCCAGCCCTGGGTCTCGCCGACCAGCAGGATGGTAAGGTCCGGGTCGGGAAAGCCTATGCCCATGGCCAGGGTGACATCGTCCAACAACCCGACGCCGCCGATCACGGGGGTCGGATGGATGCCCTTGCCGCTGGTCTCGTTGTAGAGCGAGACATTGCCCGAGACGATCGGGAAGGAGAGGGCGCGGCAGGCCTCGCCCATGCCCTCGATACAGCCGGCGAATTGGCCCATCACCCGGGGTCGCTCGGGATTGCCGAAATTCATGTTGTCGGTCGCGGCCAGGGGGCGCGCACCGGTCGCGGTCAGGTTGCGCCAGGCTTCGGCCACCGCCTGGGCGCCGCCGCGCACCGGATCGGCGTAGCAGTAGCGCGGCGTGCAATCGGTCGTCACCGCCAGGGCCTTGCTCGTGTCGCGCACCCGCACCACGGCGGCATCGCCGCCCGGGCGGATCACGGTGTCGTTCATCACCAGATGGTCATATTGATGCCAGATCCAGCTCTTGCCGCAATGGTCGGGCGAGGCGAGCAGGGCCAGCAGGGCCTCGTCCGCCGGTCTGGCGGGCACGTCCTGGGCCGCGATTTCCGGCGAGGGCGGGGTCGGTTCCCAGGGCCGGTCGTATTCCGGCGCATTCTCGACCAGGGGGGCGACGGGAATCTCGGCGACGGTTTCGCCGCCCTCGGTCAGGACCAGCCGGCCGGTCTCCGTCACCCGGCCGATCACCGCGAAATCGAGTTCCCATTTCTCGAAGATCGCCCGCGCCGCGTCCTCGCGCCCGGGGCGCAGGACCATCAGCATCCGTTCCTGGCTCTCGGACAGCATGATCTCGTAGGGGGTCATGCCCTCTTCCCGGCGCGGCACCGCGCCCAGGTCCAACTCGATCCCCACGCCGCCCTTGGAGGACATCTCGACCGAGGAACTGGTCAGCCCGGCCGCGCCCATGTCCTGGATCGCGATGATGGCGTCGGTCGCCATCAGTTCCAGGCAGGCTTCCAGCAGCAGCTTTTCCGTGAAGGGGTCGCCGACCTGGACGGTCGGGCGCTTTTCCTCGGAATCCTCGTTGAATTCGGCCGAGGCCATGGTGGCGCCGTGGATACCGTCGCGTCCGGTCTTGGAGCCGACATAGACGACCGAATTGCCGATGCCCGCGGCGGCGGAATAGAAGATGCGGTCGGTGGGTGCTATCCCCACCGTCATGGCATTGACCAGGATGTTGCCGTTGTAGCTTTCGTGGAACTGGCATTCGCCGGCCACGGTCGGCACGCCGATGCAGTTGCCGTAGCCGCCGATACCCGCGACCACCCCGGCCAGCAGATGCCGCGTCTTGGGATGGTCCGGCGCGCCGAAGCGCAGGGCGTTCAGGTTGGCGATCGGCCGCGCGCCCATGGTGAAGACGTCGCGCAGGATGCCGCCCACCCCCGTCGCCGCGCCCTGATAGGGCTCGATGAAACTGGGATGGTTGTGGCTCTCGATCTTGAAGATGCAGGCCAGGCCGTCGCCGATATCGATCACCCCGGCATTCTCGCCCGGGCCCTGGATGACATGGGGTCCCTCGGTCGGCAGGGTGCGCAGCCATTTCTTCGAGGTCTTGTAGGAGCAATGCTCCGACCACATGACAGAGAAGATGCCCAGTTCGGTGATATTCGGCGCGCGCCCCATGATCGCCAGGACGCGGGCATATTCCTCCACCGTCAGGCCATGCTCGGCGACGAGTTCGGGAGTGATCTCGGGATTTTTGGCTTCAGCCATACTGTGAGCAACCGGTCAGTGCAGGGCCGCGACCAGGCCATCGAAAAGGGCTGCGACGTCGGTCCCGCCCAATTGCGGATCCGTGGCGTTTTCCGGGTGGGGCATCAGGCCGAGCACCGTCTTGGTCTCGTTGTAGATGCCCGCGATATGGCGGATCGAGCCGTTGGGATTGGCTGTGTCGTCGAATTCGCCCTCGGCGGTGCAATAGCGGAAGGCCACGCGGCCTTCGCCTTCCAGCCGATCCAGGGTCTCGTCATCGGCAAAATAATTGCCGTCGTGATGGGCCACGGGCACGCGGACCACTTGGCCGCTCTCGTAGCCGGCGGTGAACAGGCTCTGCGCTGTCTCGACCTTCATATGGATGTCGCGGCAGACGAATTTGAGCCGGGCGTTGCGCAACAGGGCGCCGGGCAGCAATCCGGCCTCGGTCAGGATCTGGAAACCGTTGCAGACGCCCAGCACCGGCACGCCGGCCTGGGCGCGTTTGGCGACCTCGCGCATGATCGGCGAATGCACGGCCATGGCGCCCGCGCGCAGGTAATCGCCGTAGGAGAAGCCGCCGGGCACCACGATCAGGTCCACGGGCTCGAAATCCGCGTCGCCGTGCCAGACCGCCAGGGGCGGCTTGCCCGCCGCGCGTTCCAGGGCCATCAGCATGTCGCGGTCCCGGTTCGATCCGGGAAAGACGATAACGGCGGCCTTCACGCCTTCACCCTCATCCTTCGACTTCGATCGAATAGTTCTCGATCACCGGGTTGGCCAGCAGCTTCTTGCACATTTCCTCAACCGCCGCGCGCGCCTTCGTGGGATCGCTCTCGCCGGTTTCCAACTCGATGAACTTGCCTTGGCGGACCTCGCCGACCTCGGCGAAGCCCAGGGAATGCAAAGCGTGCTGGACGGCCTTGCCCTGGGGGTCGAGAACCCCGGTTTTCAGGGTGACGTGAACTTTTGCCTTCATAGTCGTCCGGGTCCGTCGCCGTTCTAGTCCGTTGCCGTCGTCCACCCTGCGGTCTGGCCCTATTGCAGGGTCACGGGCCCCTTCATGTCGCGCGGGCCGGCCTCGGGCATGATGCCGAGGCGGCGGGCCACTTCCTGATAGGCCTCGACGACATTGCCGAGATCGCGGCGGAAGCGGTCCTTGTCCATGCTCTCGTTGGTCTCGATATCCCACAGCCGGCAGCCGTCGGGGGTGATCTCGTCGGCCAGGACGATGCGCATCTCCTCGTCGTTCCACAGCCGGCCGAATTCCAGCTTGAAATCGACCAGGCGGATGCCGACGCCGAGGAACAGGCCGGACAGGAAATCGTTCACCCGCAGGGCCATGGCCATCATGTCGTCCAGGTCCTGGGGCGTGGCCCAGCCAAAGGCCGTGACATGCTCTTCCGCCACCAGGGGATCGCCCAACTCGTCGTTCTTGTAATAATACTCGACGATGGAACGGGGCAGGGGCGTCGCTTCGGCGATGCCGAGGCGCTTGCAGATCGAGCCGGCGGCGATGTTCCGCACCACGACCTCGACCGGGATGATCTCGACCTCGCGCACGAGTTGCTCGCGCATGTTCAGGCGGCGCACGAAATGGGTCGGCACGCCGACCTCGGCCAGCCGTGTCATCAGGTATTCCGAGATGCGGTTGTTGAGCACCCCCTTGCCCGTGATGACGCCGCGTTTCTGGTTGTTGAACGCGGTCGCATCGTCCTTGAAATACTGGACGAGCGTTCCCGGTTCGGGGCCTTCGAAGAGAACCTTCGCCTTGCCCTCGTATATCTGCCTGCGTCGGGCCATGGTTTTTCACCGGAAGGGGGAGGAGATCGGTCACCGGGTGATTCCGGTTGCGTTCGCTTCCCGGTGGGCCTATCGGGCGCGGCTGGAGGCCGCAGGGCAAGATATAGCAACTCCCGATGGGCGAAACAATGAACCAGGGCCGCTCGGGGCCGTCATTTCGCCCGCTTGGCGCTGGTCTCTCAGCCGAGATCGACAGGGGCGTAGGCGATGCGGTCCGGCCGTCCTTCGGCATAGAGCCAGATCGGCGCCGCGCCCTCGCGCCCGGCGGCCGGCAGGGCGAGCAGGGAGCTCGAAACCGTGCCGAATCCGGTTTCCGTGTCGATCAGCACCGCGTCCTCCACCCCCTCGCCGCGTTGGCTCAGTTGGTCGCGCCAAGCTTCCCAGTCGCCGGTTTCGGGATCGGGCGGCGGGGCCGCGCGGAAGGCGGGCAGATGGCGGCGGACCCTGGCGCTCTCCGCCGAATCGATGTCATAGGCGGTCAGCATCGACACCCCCTCGGCCACCGGCAGGACGCCGGGGATGGCCGGGCCGTCCCTTCCCAAGCCCTTGATCCAATAGGCATCGCGGTCGTCGGCGACGAGCAGGTTGAAGCTGCGATAGGACCGCGCGTCGAGATCGGCCAGGGCATTGGCGGCATCGGCGGCATCGGTATGGTCCAGGGCCTCGAGCACCAACTCGCCCCGGCTGCGCGCATCCGCCGCCGGACCGAGGCTGCCGTGACGGTTGAGGACGCAGGCGACCACGCCCGAATCGTTGAGTCCCATCCAGGATCCGCCGGCCAACTCGTCCAGCCCGGCCACGACCTCGCCCCGGTCCGGCCAGTGGCGGGCCGGCGGACGCGAGGGCCGGCCGCGCATTTCGTCGCGGTTCGCGCCCAGGATCAGGGGCCAGTCATGACCGGGACGGCGCAGGATGACCACGGTGCACATGCGATTTCGCCTACCATCCTTGGGCTCGGGCCACTACATATATGGCCGGATGAACGGGATGCCCAACGGCGCCCGGGGAGATCACGAAAGATAAGGAGGCAATCCGAGATGTCGAGCTTCGACAACCGCGAAAAAGGCTACGAGGCCAAGTTCAGGCGCGACAAGGAGCTTGAATTCAAGGTCATGGCCCGGCGCAACAAGCTTCTCGGCCTCTGGGCGGCCGAACTGATGGACATGGATGCGGCCGAGGGCGCAGCTTATGCCAAGGCGGTCGTGATAGCCGATTTCGACGAACCGGGCGAAGAGGATGTCTACCGCAAGGTCTTTGGCGACCTGACCGCCAAGGGTATCGAGGTCACCGAGAAAAAAGTGCGCGCCGAGATGAGTCGCCTGATCGGGGTCGCCCATGACCAGATCGTCGCGGAGTTGCAGGCCTAGGCAGCCACCTCCAATGGAACCCCCATCCAAACCCTCTCCCATAGGGAGAGGGTTGCGCAGCCTTGGCGCGTAGCGCTTAGGCGAAGCTGGGTGAGGGGTTCGGTATAACCTGGGCTAGATTAGTCCCCTCGCCCTCCCACCGCTTCGCGACGGGCCCCTCCCTCTCCCTATGGGAGAGAGGGGATTCGCGATTGCGCAGGCCGCGTCCTACGTCGCCCCGAAGACCCGGGCGAAGATCGTGTCGACATGCTTGGTGTGGTGGCCCAGATCGAACAGGGCCTCCAGCGCCGCAGCGTCCATATGCGCGGTTACGGTATCGTCGGCCTTGAGCAGGTCGAGGAAATTCGCGCCCTGTTCCCAGACCTTCATCGCGTTGCGCTGGACCGCGGCATAGGAATCCTCGCGGCTCATTCCGGCCTGGGTCAGGGCCAGCAGGATGCGCTGGGAATGGACCAGTCCGCCCAGCCGGTCGAGATTGGCCTTCATCGTCTCGGGATAGACCAGCAGCTTGTCTATCATCCCGTTCAGCCGGGCCAGGGCGAAATCCAGGGTGACGGTCGTATCCGGCCCGATCATCCGTTCGACCGAGGAATGGCTGATATCGCGCTCGTGCCACAGGGCGATGTTTTCCAGCGCCGGCACCACCGCGGCGCGCACGATCCGCGCCAGGCCGGTCAGGTTCTCGGTCAGGATCGGGTTGCGCTTGTGGGGCATGGCGGATGAGCCCTTTTGCCCGGGCGCGAAATATTCCTCGGCCTCGCGCACCTCGGTCCGCTGCAGATGGCGGACCTCCGTCGCCAGCCGTTCGATGGCGCCGGCCACGACGCCCATCGTGGCGAAGAAGACGGCATGGCGGTCGCGCGGGATGACCTGGGTCGAAACCGGCTCGATCGTCAGGCCCAGCTTGGCCGCGACATGGGCTTCGACCGCCGGGTCGATATTGGCGAAGGTGCCGACCGCGCCCGAGATGGCGCAGGTCGCAATTTCCGCCCTTGCGGCCACCATCCGCTCCCGGCAGCGCGCGAATTCGGCGTAATGCCCGGCCAGTTTCAGGCCGAAGGTGGTGGGCTCGGCATGGATGCCGTGGCTGCGCCCGATGCAGACCGTGTCCTTGTGTTCTTTCGCCCGTCGCTCCAGCACCGCCAGCAGCGCGTCCAGATCGGCGATCAGCAGATCGGCCGCCTGTTTGAGCTGGACGGCGAGGCAGGTGTCCAGCACGTCGGAACTGGTCATGCCCTGATGGACGAAGCGGGCTTCCTCGCCGACATGCTCGGCCAGATTGGTCAGGAAGGCGATGACGTCGTGTTGCGTCTCGCGCTCGATTTCGTCGATCCGCTCGATTTCCCAGGCCCCGCGCGCCCAGACCGCCTCGGCGGCCGATTTGGGCACGATACCGAGTTCGGCCATGGCATCGCAGGCATGGGCCTCGATCTCGAACCAGATGCGAAAGCGGTTCTCGGGCTCCCAGATTGCCGCCATTTCGGGGCGGCTATAGCGCGGGATCATCGGGCCTCCTGGATGGATTGGGGTCGGATTGCGGGTGCGGCGCGTTTATAGCCCGCCGCGGCCGCGCCGTCAGCCGCCGGTACGGACGATCTCGGGCGGCGGCGTCACAACTGTTGAACCGGGGGCGCGCCCGGCCCAATACTCCCCCAACGAAAATTTCGGACGAAATACGAGGGGAGGGCGCGATGCCCGGCGGTTTGGACATTCTGACACCCACCGTTCTCGATCGCCTGCGCAAGCCGGCCGGCGAAGCTGGCGGCCTGCCGCCCGAGGCCTATACCAGCGCTGCCTTCCTGAACCTCGAGAACCAGCGGCTTTTCGCCCGCCGCTGGATCTGCATCGGCATTACGGAAGACGTGGCGGAGCCGGGCTCGGTCCGTCCCGTGACGGCGGCGGGAAAGGCCCTGATCCTGCTGCGCGACGATGCCGGCGAGGTCCGCGTCTTCCACAATTTCTGCCGCCACCGGGGCATGCGCCTGATCGACGCGCCCTGCGAAGGCAAGAAACGCATCGTCTGCCCTTACCATTCCTGGAGCTATGCGCTCGACGGGAGACTGGTGAAGACCCCCCATGTCGCGGGCATCGACCGGCATGACCGCGCCGATCTGCCGCGCGAAATTCCGGGCCTGGCCGAGGTGCGCACGGCGGTCTGGGGGCCGCTGGTCTTCGTCAACCTGTCGGGCGACGCGCCGGAATTCGAGGATAGCATCCGCCCCCTGGCCGAACGCTGGAAGAGCCACGATCTCTCCGTCCTGCGCCGGGGCGAGAGTTTCAACTATTCCATCGGGGGCAATTGGAAGCTGGCCCTGGAGAATTTCATCGACACCTACCACGTGCCCTATGTCCACCCGACCCTGAACAGCTATTGCGACATGAAAGACCATTATCTGGTCGCGGATAACGACGTCTATCTGGGTCAGGGCCTGGAAAACTACGTGCCCGAGGACGAGGCGACCGGCGCCCTGCCGCCCTTCCCGGGCCTGACCCAGGAAGATTCCAAGCTGATGGAAGCCTTCTGCGTCTTCCCCAATCTCTGCATGACCCTGTTCCACGACAATCTGCGGATCATCCTGGTCGAGCCGGACGGGCCGAACCGCTGCACCGAAAGGGTCGAGGTCTTCATGGTGGGCGAGGCCGCGACCGATCCGGCCCTGGCCGCGACGCGCAAGGCGGTGGTCGACCGTTTCCGTGAGTTCAACGCCGAGGATATCGGCATTATCGAAAACCTGCAGCGCGCCTTCGAAACCACCGCCTGGGACGGCGGCTATTTCACGCCCTACATGGACGGCGCGGTCCACCGCTACCAGCGCCTGATCGCCGAGGCGGTAGCGGAGTAGGGGCGCCAAAGGAAAGCCGTCCCAACCTTCACCCTTCGACAGGCTCAGGGTGAGGACCTGCGGTGTGGCCTCATTCTCAGTTTCCTCACCCTGAGCCTGTCGAAACATGAGGCTGGCACCACGCGGCCGCTCTCAGTTCAACGCCAGAATCGCGGCGTTGAGGCCGGTGGCGTAGCTGGCCCAGGCGAGATACGGCACGAAGAGCCAGCCCGCGAGAGCCTGCTTGCGGAAAAAAGCGACCGTGGTCGCCGCGGCGGCGAGCCAGAGCGGGACGATCACGATCATCCCGAGCAGCGGGTCGCGCAGGCCGAAAAAGGCCGGCGACCACAGGAAATTGAGGCCGAGCTGCACGAGATACAGGGTCAGCGCGCAGCGCGCGCCCTGCCACCCCCAGCGCCGCCAGACCAGCCAGGCCGCCACGGCCATTGTCAAATAGAGCGCGGTCCAGACCGGGCCGAACAGCCAATCCGGCGGCGTCCAGGACGGTTTGGCCAGACCCTGATACCAGACCTCAATGGCCGGCGCGGTGACCGCCCCGCCGAGGGAAAGCACGGCGACGCTCAGGGCCAGAAACCCGGCCAAGCCAAGCCATAGGTTGCGCCCGGTGGGGGGCGTTCGATCGGTCATAACAGTCCCAACTCCCGGAACGAGGCGTGGTCCGCCCTGGTCACGATGACGTGGTCGTGGAGCGCGATGCCCAGGGCCTTGGCGGCGGCCTGGACTTCCTTGGTCATGGCGATATCGGCGCGCGACGGGGTCGGGTCGCCGCTCGGATGGTTATGGACCATGAGAATGGCCGTGGCGCCCAGTTCCAGCGCGCGTTTGACGACCTCGCGCGGATAGACCGGGGTGTGGTTGACCGTGCCGGTCTGCTGCACCTCGTCGCGGATCAGGCGGTTGCGGGTGTCGAGGAAGAGAATGCGGAACTGCTCCGTCTTGGCCCGCCCCATGGCGACGCGGCAATAGCCAACGACTTTCTCGATATTGGCGAAGATCGGTCCGGAGGCCGCCTCGGCCCGGGCCAGGCGCGTCGCAGCCGCTTCCACTTTCTTAAGGGCGGCGGCAACGGCCTCGCCCGCGCCCTTGACCTCGGCAATGGCTTCGACCGGGGCGGCGATGGCGGCCGCGAAGCTGCTGAAGCGGTCGATCAGGGCCTTGGCCAGGGGTTTCGTGTCGCTCCGCGGCATGGCCGCGAACAGCACCAGTTCCAGGAGTTCGTAATCGGCCAGGGCCTCGGCCCCGCCCTCCAGAAAGCGCCTGCGCAGTCGCTCTCGATGGCCGTGGTAATGGGGCTTGTCCGTGCCGGGATTCTGCTCCGTCATGGCGCGATCATCGCGCGCCGGGATCATGCTGTCGTCCTTGGAAACCGGTCAAACGAATCGGACCCCGGCCAGAGGGAGGGGAGGCCGGGGTCCGTAGGGTCGTCATGCGGTCGGGCAGGGGGGTGCCCAACCATCAATGTCTACGCGCGCCCGGCCGGATTGGATCAGCGCGGATGAAAAAAAGTTCGGGTAGATTTGGGCTGGAATTCGGCGGGGTCTAGCCGAAATCGTAGGGCGGCTTGTCGAGGCCCTTGGGGGAGAGGGTGAAAATCTCGTAGCCCTCGTCCGTCACGCCGATGGAATGCTCGAACTGGGCGGAGAGGCCGCGATCCTTGGTCACCGCCGTCCAGCCATCGGCGAGGATTTTCACATCCACGCCGCCCGTGTTGATCATCGGTTCGATCGTGAAGAACATGCCCTGGCGCAACACCGGCCCGGTGCCCGGCCGGCCGAAATGCAGGATGCTGGGCGCGTCGTGAAAGACCCGACCCAACCCGTGGCCGCAGAAATCGCGCACGACGGAGAAGCGCTGGCCCTCGGCATAGCTCTGGATGGCATGGCCGATATCGCCCACCGTGGCGCCCGGCTTGACCACGGCGATGCCGCGCATCATCGCCTCATAGGTGACTTCGGTCAGCTTGCGCGCCTTCACGCCGATCTTCTCGCCGACCGGGAACATGCGGCTGGTATCGCCGTGCCAGCCGTCCAGGATGACCGTCACGTCGATATTCACGGTATCGCCCTCGACCAGAATCTTCTGGTCGTTGGGGATGCCGTGGCAGACGACATGATTGACCGAGGTGCAGATCGATTTGGGGAAGCCGCGGTAGTTGAGCGGCGCCGGAATCGCCCTGCGCTCGATGATGAAATCGTGGCACAGACGGTCGAGTTCGCCCGTGCTCACCCCCGGCACGACATGAGGGCCGATAAAATCGAGGGTTTCCGCTGCCAGGCGGCCGGCACGGCGCATGCTCTCGAAGTCTTCCGGGCCATGAATCTTGATGCGGCCGGCGTCGAGGTCTTCGAATTCGGGCGTGGGGTATTCCAACTGATTCATCCGGTTCCGCTCAGGCGTCGACTATAAGGGGGGCGGCCAATTCAATGCTTTCGGCGGCTGTTTTGCAACCATGGGCCAAGGCCTCGACCCCCGATGCCCGCGCCCGGGCGAAGGCTTCGGCATAGGCCGGGTCGATATCGCCGGCGATACGAAGGGTCCGGCAATCGCCCCGCTGCACGACATAGAGCATGACGCCGCGCCCGCCTTCGGCCACCACGTCGGCCAGCTCGTCCAGATGCTTGGCGCCGCGCGCCGTCACCGAATCGGGAAACTCGGCGACCCCCGCCTCGCGCATGAAATGAACATTCTTGATCTCGACATGGCAGGGCGGGCGGTCGTCATCCTCCAGCAGGATGTCGATGCGCGAATTGCGGCCGTATTTCACCTCACGGCGCAGGCGGGCATAGCCCTCCAGGCCGGGGACCCGTCCGGCCAGGATCGCCTCCTCGCCCAGGGCGTTGGGCCGCCCGGTGTTGATGCCGACCAGCGTGCCCTCGGCTTCGATCATCTCCCAGGTGAATTTCAGCTTGCGCGCCGGGTTGGTCGCCGGGCTCAGCCAGACCGTGCTGCCCGGCGTGGTCAGGCCCAGCATGGCGCCCGGATTGGGGCAATGGGCCGTCACCTCGCGCCCGTCCTCCAGGGCGATATCGGCCAGGAACCGCTTGTAGCGGCGGATCAGGGTGCCGCGCAGCAGCGGTTCTTCGAAACGCATGGCCGCAAGCCCCTAGGTGAAGCTGGCTTCGACGGCACCCAACCCCTCGAACACGGCGCGCGCGTGGCTGCCCTTGGCGGTCATATGGTTGCCGGTACAGGTGCCCGTGGTCACGATCTGGCCGGCCTTCAGCCCCTGGCCCCAGGCCGAGAGATGGTTGGCGAGCCAGAGCACGGCCTCGACCGGATGGCCCAGGGCCTCGCTGCCCGGGCCTTCGCCCACCGTCTCGCCGTCGACCTCCATGCGCACCATGAGGGCGGCGATGTCGCGGTCCCGCCAATCCGCCACGCCCTCGCCCACGACCAGGGCGCCGGAGACCGCGAGATCGGCGATCAGCGAAGCCTTGCCCGCCGCGCGCCAGACGTCGAACCGGCTGTCGGCCACTTCGATCGCCGGATGCAGGGTGCCCAGCGCGGCCTCGACCTGCTCGCGGGTGAAGGGGCCTTCGCGGGCCGGCAGGTCCTCGGCCAGGGTGAAGGCGAACTCGCCCTCGACCATGCGCATGAAGTGGTTTTCGGCGGGAATGCGCGCCGGGCTGGGATAGACCGCCGAGGCAGGCAGGGGGCCGCGAAACGGGAAATCGGTGTTCAACGCGGCCTGGGCATGGGCCGTGGTGCAGGCGACCTTCCAGGCCGTCGCCTGGATGCCGAGCCGGGCGCAAAGCGCGTCCTGCGTGGCATAGGCTTCCTCCTCGTCCCTGGGGCGGGCGTCCTCGGGCAGATTGGCCATGGTCTTGCGCTCGCGGCGTGCGGCGACGAGCAGGGCGACGGCCCGCTCGATTCTTTCGCTGGTCATGGGCTCTATCCTAGCGGGCGGATGGGCGGCAACGACCGGGGCTGGCCGCCTCGGCATAGGGGATCGTGCCACAAGGCGCCTGCCTGTTCGAGAGACTCGGATTCGAGGCAATTTATTCGAGATATTGTTGGCGAGTGCGACCATCGGTATGATGGCAGCCCCTGGATCAACGGCGCGTGTCGCTATGCCCAGTTCCAAAACCGTCACCGCCGCCGTTCTGCTGATCGGCAACGAGATTCTCTCGGGCCGCACCCAGGACGCCAATCTCAACCATATCGCCAAGGGCCTGACCGAGGTCGGGGTGAAGATGGCCGAGGCCCGGGTGGTGCCCGATATCGAGGGCGAGATCGTCGAGGCGGTCAACGCCCTGCGCGCCAAATACGACTATGTCTTCACCACCGGCGGCATCGGCCCGACCCATGACGACATCACCGCCGGCTGCATCGCCAAGGCGTTCGGTGTGCCTCTCCATCGCCACCCGGAGGCGGTGAAGCTGCTCGAGGCGGCCTACGAGCCGGGCAAGCTGAACGAGGCGCGGCTGAAGATGGCCGAAACTCCGGTGGGGGCCGATCTGGTGAAGAACGCGGTCAGCGCTGCGCCCGGCTTCCGCATGGAAAACGTCTATGTCATGGCCGGCGTGCCGGCGATCATGCGCGCCATGTTCGACGAGGTGAAACACACCCTGACCGGCGGCCCGCCCGTGATCTCCCGCACCGTGGCGACCGGCCTGCCCGAAGGCACCATCGCCGAGGGCCTGGGCGCGGTGCAGGACGCCTATGCCGATATCGATATCGGCAGTTATCCCTTCTTCCGCCAGGGCGGCTTCGGGGTGCATGTCGTGCTGCGCGGCAGCGACGCGGCCCGGTTGGACGGGGCCGTCGCGGCGGTGATCGACCTGCTCGTCGGCCTGGGCGGCGACGGCATCGAGGACAGCTGAGAATGGAAGACTATCTGCCCATCCTGCTCGGCGCGGGCGCCGGCCTCGGCGGGTTGCTGATGTATATCGGCCTGATTCGGATCAGGAACGGCGAGGCCGAGGGCGACAAGCGCCGCGGCCTGGTGACCATGAATATCGGCCTGATCCTGCTCGGCGCCTCGATGTTCGGGTTGAGCCGGGTTTAGGCGCCCGCGGCTGCGGCCGCCTCAGGCATCCCGCTTCTTCTTAGGCTTTTCTTCCACTTCCTCTTCCATGCCGAAGACCTTGGCGATCGCGATCATCGCGATCCATCCGCCCAGTGGGACGAGGAACATGAGTTGCGCCAGCGGACGGCTGTAGTCGCCCTGGATCTCGAACCAGACGAACATGACCCAGACAATGGTCGCCGCGGTCGCCAGCTTGGACCAACGCTTGGGCAGGATGCGCCGTCGACGCTCGCTCATTTCGGGTCTCCCTGTCTGGCCGGGTCTGAAACGGGCCCGATCTTAGCCAAATGCGCCCGCGCCTGCACGGGTCGCGAGGCGCGGCCATTGGGCGGCGCGTCGCTTCCGCCGACCGGCCCGCTGTGCTTCACTGGTCCGATCATTTCGAGGAGCCCCGCCATGCCCGATACAGCCCCAAACAGTCCCGGCCTGACCAATTCCGAAATCGTCGCCGCCTATCGCGAGAAGACACCCGGCTCCGCGAAGCTGGCGGAGGAGGCGCGGGGTCTGTTCCCAAGCGGAATCACCCATGACGGGCGGCATTTCTGGCCCTATGGCCCCTATGTCACCCATGCCGACGGGCCGCGAAAATGGGATGTCGACGGCAACGAATATGTCGATTATTTCGGCGGCCATGGCTCTCACCTCCTCGGCCACAACCACCCGGTCCTGCAGAAGGCGATCCACGAGGCCCAGGACAAGGGCACCCATTTCGGCGCGAACAACCCCTACGAGATCCGCTGGGGCAATCTGATTCGCGAGATGGTGCCGAGCGCCGAGCGCGTGCGCTTCACCTCTTCGGGCACCGAGGCGACCCATATGGCGCTGCGCCTGGCGCGTGCCTACACGGGCAAGACCCGGATGATCCGCTTCATGCGCCATTTCCACGGCTGGCACGACCATATGGCGAGCGGCTACCACAGCCATTTCGACGGCACGGCGACGCCCGGCGTGCTCTCGGCGGTGGCCGAGGAGGTGATCCTGGTCGCGCCAAACGACGAGGCGGGCCTGACCAAGGCGCTGACCGACCATGACGATGTCGCGGCGATCTTCGTCGAGCCCACCGGTTCCAATTTCGGCATGGTGCCGATTCGCCCGGAATACCTGAAATTCCTGCGCGACGCCGCGACCAAGCATGGCGTTGTGCTGATCTTCGACGAGGTCGTCACCGGCTTCCGCGTCTCGCCCGGCGGGGCCCAGGCCCATTACGGTGTGATCCCGGATATGACGACCCTGGCCAAGATCCTGTCGGGCACCATGCCGGGCGGCGCGGTGGTCGGGCGCAAGGATATCCTCGACCTGCTGGATTTCGAGGTCGCGGCCGAGAAGGGCTTCGAGAAGGTTGAGCATTTCGGCACCTACAATGCCAATCCCGTGGCCGCGGCGGCCGGCAGCGCGATGCTGGAGACGATCCGCGACACCGATGCCTGCGCCAAGGCCAATGCCTATGCCGAACGCCTCCGCGCGGGGCTGAACGACGCGATTCGCGAGGCGGGGGTGCGTTGGGCGGCCTACGGCACCTTCTCGGGCGCCCATATCTTCACCAACCCCAAAGGCCGGGCGGATGTCTCGCCGGACAGCTTCGATCCGATGGCGACGCCGATGGACGAACTGGCGGCGAACGCGCCCTGTGTCGGCAAGCTGCGCATCGCGCTGCTCACCCACGGGGTCGATTTCAACGGCTGGCCCGGCGGCCAGACCAGTGCCGCGCACGGCGATCCCGAGCTGCGCGACACCCTCGCCGCCTTCGCCAAATCGCTGCATCTGTTGAAGAAAGAGGGCGAGCTTTAGGGTCCGGGCCGCCTCCCATCGGCGTTAGGCCCCGATCTGGCGCTGAATAGATTCCTATATCCCGTCCGGGAAGGACTTGCCCCCTCCGCACCCACGATGTCGTCCCGGGACGACAGCGGTATGCGTCTCGAGAATGCGACGCAAGATGCGTGAATGCCGGAGCTACTCGCGCGATTCGATATCGGCGACGATCAGTTCGGCGAAATAGTTGACCAGTTCGTAGCACATCGTCACCTCGCCCGTGGATGGGTCGTAGAAGGCGTTGATCGTGCCGCAGGCCTCGAAATTGACCGAAATGTCGTTGGGCAGAACCAGCAACCCCTCGACCGAGGCGGTGGCCTCTTCGATCATGCCCGAGTCCCGGACCAGGGCCAGCACCTCGGGATGGATGGCATCGCCGCCATCCGCGTAATTCACGAAGATGGTGCCGCCGGCATCGCCGCTTTCCTCGGTCCGGAAATTGGCGTCGAGCAGCGCGGACCAGCTTGCGGAGGTTTGTTCGTAGGTGATGGGGCAGCGCGCCTGCTGATCCTCCGGCATCTCGATCGCGATGGCGAAGTCGGCGAAGCCCTCGGGATCGGCGCCGTAGATCAGGCAGTTGACCGCGCCGTAGCGCTGCATGTCGAAGGAATGCTCGTCCCAATAGGCCAGGTCGTCCTGCTGCTGGTTGGCGGCATGGGACAGGGCGTAGCCGTCGGCCGCCGACATGATCATCTCGTCCATGACCGGATCGGGCTCCGGCCCGACTAGAGCATTTTCCGATCACTCTTGGTCATATCCGGCTGCGGCGAAGTAGTTTTGGCATTCTGTGGGT
>JAQCGR010000396.1 GCA_027619995.1 Pseudomonadota bacterium
GCGAAACCGAGGGTTCCAAACGTTGGAATCAATCCACTAGGCTGTGCCCAATGGCAGACCCGGCGCTTCCGCATTTCGAACCCGGACGGCCATTGCCTCGCTTTCCGGCAGTTCTTCGGCGGCACCACCTGGTACGACTATCTTCAGGGCCAGGGGCTCGAAGATGGGCAGGGGTTGGGCACGAGAGCGGTGTTCGGGTGGGCCTGCTCGCCCGATCCGCGCGACATGGATGCGAGCCGCATCACCGGGTGCATCTCGGTGGAGCCCTATATCACCCGCCATTGCGGCCATCCACTGGCGCCGGCCGTGAATGCCATGCGCGATGCAAGACGCCGGGAAACGCCCCGAACGAGCGAACAACGGGCAGAAAAGGTCGAATAGACAGCCGCCAGGTTGGGGGAAGCCGAATCGGCCTTGCCGCCGGGCCATGCCGGGCTACGATGCCGATCGCAGGAACGCATAACACGCATTGGGGGAGGCAAGGCCATGGCGGGCTCGGAAAATCTGACGGCAAGCGAGGCGGCGAGAAAAATCCGGGAAGGAAGCCTGACTTCCGAGGCCTTGGTGACGGATTGCCTGCTGCGGATCGAAGCGCGCGAACCCGAAGTCCTGGCTTGGCATTATCTGAATCCGGAACAGGCGCTGAGCGAAGCCCGGGCGCGCGACAAGGAGGCGGCGGACGGGCCACTCCACGGCGTGCCCGTGGGGGTCAAGGACATCATCGACACGGCGGATCGGCCGACCGGCTACGGCTCGGGCCTCTACGACGAGGTCAGGCCGGCCTGGGACGCGGCCTGCGTGACCGCCGTGCGCCGCGCCGGCGCGGTGATCATGGGCAAGACCGTCACCTCGGAATTCGCCGGGTTTCATCAGGGCAAGACGCGCAATCCCCGCAATCCGAAGCATATGACCGGCTTTTCATCGATGGGCTCGGCCGCCGCCGTGGCCGATTGCCATGTCCCGGTCGCCTTCGGTTCGCAAACCGGGGGCTCCATCATCAAGCCGGCCTCCTTTTGCGGCTGTATCGGCTACAAGCCGAGTTACGGCACCTTCAGCCTGCGCGGCGTCAATCCGCTGGCCCAGGCGACCGACACCTTGGGCCATTTTGCCCGCTCGATGGAGGATGTCATCCTGTTCTCCCAGGCTGTGTTGAGCGATTCCAGTTTTGCCGAGGGCGAGGCCCTGCGCCCGGCCAAGGTGGGCCTGTGCCGCACGGCGGAATGGGACAGCGCGGCGGACAGCGTCAAGGCGGCGATAGAGAACGCGGCCGAAAGGCTCGGCGCCGCCGGGCTGAGCGTCTCCGAAGTCGTGCTCCCGGCCGAATTCGCCAAGCTTAACGAAACGCTGATCGAAATTCTCGCCTATGAGGCGGCAGCCAATTTTGCCTATGAGTACGAATTCCGCCGCGACGGGTTGAGCGACGAGATGGCGTCGCTCGTCGAAAAGGGCCGCACCATTCCGATGGCGCAATATCACGCCGCGCTGGATTTAGGCGAACGCTGCCGGCGCGCCATGCCGGGCGTGATGGACGAGGTGGATATCCTGTTGACGCCGAGCGGCGAGGGCGAAGCGCCGTTGCTTGAAGAGCCGCTGGGCCGAACGCAGTTCATTCGGTCCTGGACATTGCTGCATCTGCCCGTGATCAACCTGGCGGGTCCGGTCGGCGATCAAGGGCTGCCGATCGGCCTACAATTCGCGGGCGGCTTCCGCGAGGATCCGGCCTTTTTGCGCCGGATGCAGTGGATCGAGGGCGCGCTGGCAAATTGACCGAATAAATCGAGCTGTTTGCGAAAGGCGGAGCCGTCGTCGGCGTTTTCTGCGGTTGCGGGTTAGAGCAGCCCCAAGGCTTTCAGAACCGGCGCAAGCCAGGAATGCGCAAGCCAACCGGACATGAAGCCCGAGACGAAGCGGATATCGACGATAAAATTGAACAACCATCCGCCGCAGAAGGCGAGCGACCCGGCACCCAAACGCCACATGATCAGTTCCTTTGCCAACCGATTTTCGGGCCAAGCGAATGCGGCACGCCCAAATCGGACAATGGTTCGGAAAATAGGAGAAATCATGGCGCGCGTGGAAATCGGGTGGGTCCGCGGATGTCTCACAAGCTCTCATGGAAAGTACTGAAGTATTAGAGATTAAGGGATCGGCGCCTATTGTGTAGGAAAGCTCCGCTGCAAGGTATTTCGCTTGCATAGAACGGGTCGAAGGTTGCCCGTTGGGCGGTTTTGTGGAATTAGTCGGGATGCGGACCATACTTCCGCATAACTGGGGGCCGTGCCGGTCGAATTGGCGCGCGGAGTTGCATTTGAAAGTTGAATTTGAGAATAGCCGTGCGACGGCCGGTTGTCTCATGGGTCGATCGTTTATGGGCCCATCGTTTATAGGCCGATCGTTTATTGTCCTGATTCATGGTCGTACAGCGATGGCCGCAGTGCTGGCGGCGGGTATGACGCTTGCCGTTGCGGGGGCGGCGCAGGCCCAAATTTTCCAAGACGAAATCGTCCGATTGCTCGACACCCATCCTGAAATCAAGGCCGAGCGCGCCCGAACGGAAGCGGCGGAAGCCGGTGTCGACGAGGCCCTGGGTGCCTTTCTGCCGCGCGTCGACCTCACGGGAAGCGAAGCCTATGCCGTGATTGATCTGCCCCCTTCAGAGTGGTCCAAAAGTTAATTTAGACTGGACCCTGAAGGAGAAGAGAAATG
>JAQCGR010000042.1 GCA_027619995.1 Pseudomonadota bacterium
CGCGCAACCCCGCCTCGGTATCGGGAAACTCACCCGCGTGCTCGCCGGCAACCGCGCGGGCGCATTTGTGCAGATTCCGGGCGCGGGCGTAGTAGCCGAGCCCCTGCCAGGCGACCAGGACCTCGTCCAGTTCAGCCGCCGCCAGATCACCGACACGCGGCCAGCGCGCCAGGAAATCCCGGAAATAGGGCCCCACCGTCGCGACCGTCGTCTGCTGCAGCATGATCTCGCTGAGCCAGACGGCATAAGGGTCGGCGCGGCGCCCGGGGCGGGCGCGCCAGGGCAGATCGCGGGCATGGCGGTCGTACCAGGCGAGCAGGCGCCCGGCTAGATCCGCCGCATGGCTCCCCGCCGGTTCGGCGGCGGAGTCCGGCAAAGGCGATTTTTCGATTCGAACTGGCGGCATGATCGGGCCTAGAATGGGTCCCTGGACCATTACGGTCCAGGCCCGACCCATGCCCAACCCGGAAACCGTCATGGCACAACAAATCATCAAGCGCAGTGGCCGGCCCCGCGCCTTGGCGGCGAGCCTGCCCCAGGCCGCACGCAAGAGCATGCGCAGCCATGGCTTCGCCGAGGCCGGGGTGGTGACCGACTGGCCGACCATCGTCGGTCCCCTGCTATCCGCCCATAGCGCTCCCCAGCGCCTGTCCTTCCCGCGCGGCTCGCGTCTGGACGGCACCCTCCATGTTCTTGTCTCCGGGCCGTTCTCGACCGAGCTGCAACATCTCGAGCCAATGGTGATCGAGCGGATCAACGGCTATTTCGGCTATCGTGCCATCGCGCGCCTGCGCCTCGTCCAGGGCGTTCTGCCCCGTCCGCCGGCCCGCCGCCAGACGGAGCCGCAGGGTCCCGAGCCCGCCCTCGACCCGGTCAGTGAGGCGGAACTTGAAAAGATCGAGGCGCCTGAATTGCGCGCCGCCCTCGAACGCCTGGGCAGGGCGATGCGCCGACGCAGCGCGGCAGCCAACCCATCGGCCAAAAGGATCGCTTGACCGGACGCCTCGAAATCGCCGTATTGGCCCACCCAAATCGGACTTCATGCGCGGACTCGGCTTGTGGAGTCGGAACCCGCGAATCTATATTCACCCGCTAGATGTTGTGGTTTAAATGATGCTCATGCGCAAATTGTCGTTGTTCTCGGCCCTCCTGGCCGGTTTCGTCCTTCTCCTCGGAACGGTCTCGACCATCGATTCGAGCGCCCGGGCCGCCGAGCAGACCCTGGAGGAAATGCTGGCCGATCGGGTTCTCGGCGACCCCGAAGCGCCGATCACGATCTATGAATATGCCTCGCTGGCCTGCCCCCATTGCGCGACCTTCCATTCGGAGGTCCTGCCCAAGGTGAAGGAAAAATACATCGACACCGGCAAGGCCAAGCTGGTCTATCGCGATTTCCCGACCGGGGGAGACGGCGGCTCACGGGCGACGATCGCGGCCATGCTCGCCCGTTGCGCACCGCCCCAGCAGTATTTCGGCTTTCTCGACGTCCTGTTCCGGACCCAGGCGAGCTGGTTTTCGGCGCCCGACCCGATCGCCGCCCTGGGCCAGATCGGCCAGTTGGGCGGCATGGGCGCCGAGACTTTTGATGCCTGCATGAACAACGAAGCCCTGTTCAACGGTATCCGCGATGCGCAGGTTCGCTACGGCAAGGACCTCCATGTCGAATCGACTCCGACCTTCATCTTCAACGATGACGAGGAGCGGATCATCTCCAACCGGGGCTGGGAAGAGTTCGATTCGGTCATGAGCGAACTGGTCGAGTAGGCAGGGGTCCACGACCTTGGTTCAGTTCAACAAGCTTCGGCTGGCCGGCTTCAAATCTTTCGTCGAACCGACGGAGCTGACGATCGAGCATGGGCTGACCGGCATCGTCGGTCCCAATGGCTGCGGCAAGTCCAATCTCGTCGAAGCCCTGCGCTGGGCCATGACCGAAACCTCGGCCAAGGCCATGCGCGGCGGCGAGATGGACGACGTCATCTTCGGCGGCACGACGGAACGACCCGCGCGCAACATCGCCGAAGTGACGATCCTGCTGGACAATGCCCAGCGGCGCGCGCCCGCTCAGTTCAACGATCTCGACGAACTCGAAGTCTCGCGCCGGATCGAACGGAGTTCCGGTTCGCTCTACCGAGTCAACGGGCGCGAAGTGCGCGCGCGCGATGTCGCCCTGCTCTTCGCCGATGCGTCGACCGGACCCCGTTCGACCGCGATCGTCAGCCAGGGCCGCATCGGCGCCATCGTCGCGGCTCGGCCGACCGACCGGCGCGCCCTGCTCGAAGAAGCCGCCGGCATCACCGGCCTGCATTCCCGGCGCCACGAAGCCGAACTGCGCCTGCGCGCGGCCGAGAACAACCTGACCCGCCTGGAAGACATCATCGCGACCCTCGAGGGCCAGCATCAGGGCCTCAAGCGCCAGGCCCGCCAGGCGACCCGCTACCGCAATCTCAGCGGCCATATCCGCAAGGCCGAAGCGATGCTGCTGCATCAGCGCTGGCGCCGGGCGAACGAGGCCCTCGCGACCGCCCGCCAGCGGCTCGAACAGGCCGAACGCCAGGTCGGCGCCCTGACTGGCGCGGCGAGCGAAGCATCCCGCGCCCAGGCCGCCGCGGCCGAAATCATGCCGGCCCTGCGCCAGGCCGAAGCCGAAGCCGCCGCCGAATATCACCGGCTGGTCGTCGCCCGCGATGCGCTGGATGCCGAAGAGGCCCGTATCGCCCAGGCCAAGACGGAGGCCGAGACCCGGCTGACCCAGATCCAGGCGGATCTCGCGCGCGAGCAGGCCCTGGTCCGCGATGCCGAACAGGCGGTTGCGCGTCTGGCCGAGGAACGCTCACGGATCGAGGCTGAACAGGAAGGCGAGGGCGAAGCCGCCCGAAAGGCCGAGGAAACCCTCGAACAGACCCGCGTGGCCTTGGAGGAATCCGAAACCGCCCTGGCCGAGGTCAGTGAAAGCATCGCGGCCGAAGAGGCGCGGCGGAAGGAACTGTCCCGGCGCAAGAGTGAGGCCGAGACGCGCATCGCCCGCCTGGCCGAAAGACACGCCAGCCTGGAGGCCGAACGCCAGCGGCTCGAAGCCGATCTGGTGGCGGAACCCGCCCTGCGCGAGGCCCGCGACAATCTCGAAGCGGCGCGCGCGGCCGTCGAGGCGGCCCGCGAAAACGCCAATGCCGCCGAAACCGCGCGCGAGCGCGCGCAGGAGGGCGAGAACGCCGCCCGCGACGCCATGCGGCTGGCCGATTCGGCCCATGCCAAGCTGCGCGCCGAGGCCGATGCCCTGGCCAGCCTGCTCGCCGCGACGGAACAGGACATGTGGCCGCCCCTGCTCGACCAGGTCGAGGTCCGGGAGGGCTATGAGGCCGCTCTGGGCGCTGCCCTGGGCGACGATCTGTCGGCGCCCACGGACGAGGGCGCACCGGTCCACTGGCGCAAACTGCCCCCCCTCGACACCGATATCCCCTTGCCCGAAGGCGTCGAACCCCTGGCCGGGGCCGTCAAGGCGCCCGCCACTCTGGACCGCCGCCTGTCCCGGATCGGCATCGTCCGCGACCGCGGCCAGGGCGACGCCCTCGCGCCTGGGCTGCGGCCGGGCCAGCGCCTGGTCTCGCGCGACGGCGATCTATGGCGCTGGGACGGCTATACCGCCCGGACCGAGGCGGCCACACCGGCCGCCACCCGCCTGGCCCAGCGCAACCGCCTGCAAGCGCTGAACCGCGAGATCGGCGGCGCCGAGCAGGCCCTGACGGCGGAACGGACCCGGCTCGAATCCGCCCAGACCGCGACCAGAACGGCGACCGATGGTGCAAGGCAGGCCCGTTCGCAGACCGGCGAGAGCGAGCGCCGGCTCGATCAGGCACGCGACGCCCTTGCCAGCCTGGAGAAGAAATCGGGCGACGCCCGCGCGCGGCTCGACGGCATCGGCGAGACCGTCGTCAGCCTCCGCGCCGACCACAGCGAGGCGGTCGGCCAGCGTGACGCGGCGGTTGCGGCCGATGCCGAGGCGAAGGATCTGGACGGCATGCGCGCCCGTCAGGCCGAGCTGCGAGCGGAAGTCGCCGAGCGGCGCTCGGCACTGCTGGCCGCCCAGGCCGAATTCGACGGCGTGCGGCGCGAGGCGACGGCGCGGCGCCAGCGGATCGAGGCGATCGGGGCGGAAGAGGAATCCTGGCGCAACCGTCGGGCCGATGCCGCGCGGCAACAGGAACAACTGACCGAGCGGCGCGAGGCGACCAGCGCCGATATTGAACGCTTGGCTCAACAACCGGCGACGATCGCGGCCCAACGGGCCGAATTGCTGAATCATGTCACCGCCGCCGAGGCCCGCCGCAAGGAAGCAGCCGACCGCCTCGCGACCGGCGAGGCTGGCCAGACCGAAGCGGGCCGCGCCCTGCGCCTGGCGGAGGGTGCCCTGGCCCAGGCGCGTGAGGACCGTGTGCGCTGCGAAGCGGCCGTGGAGCAGGGTGGACAGGCCCAGACCGCGATCGCCGAACGCATCGCCGAACGGCTGGAATGCAAGCCCGACGATATTCTGGAATCCGCGGAAATCGGCCCGGACGAGCAGTTGCCGCCGGTCGACGAACTCGATAGCCGCCTGGAACGCCTGCTGCGCGAGCGGGACAATATGGGCCCAGTCAATCTGCGGGCAGAGCAGGAAGCGGAGGAACTGGGCGAACAGATCGCGACCCTCGGCACCGAAAAGACCGATCTTCTCGAAGCGATCGATCGCCTGCGCCACGGCATCGCCGAGCTGAACCGCGAGGGGCGCGAACGTCTCGTCGCCTCCTTCGAGGCGGTCAACGGCCATTTCCAGACCTTGTTCACCAAGCTCTTCGGCGGCGGCCATGCACATCTGAAGCTGACCGATCCGGACGATCCTCTGGAAGCCGGGCTCGAAATCCTGGCCAGCCCGCCGGGCAAGAAGATGCAGAACCTGTCCCTGCTTTCGGGTGGCGAACGGGCGCTGACGGCCGTCGCCCTGCTTTTCGCCGTCTTCCTGACCAATCCCGCGCCGATCTGCGTGCTGGACGAGGTTGATGCGCCGCTGGACGACGCGAATGTCGATCGTTTCTGCTCGATGCTGAGCGATATCGCCCAACAATCCGCGACCCGCTTCCTGCTGATCACCCATCATCGCCTCACCATGGCGCGGATGGACCGGCTCTACGGCGTGACCATGCCGGAACCCGGCGTCTCCCAACTCGTCTCGGTCGATCTCCAGGCGGCCGAGGCTCTGCAGGCCACGGCCTGAGCCTGCTGCTCAAATCATCCGCAAACGGGCGGAAATGCTGGGGTTTTGTAGCCTTGACACTGCTGGGGTCACTCCTTAGGTTTGCGGCGTCCCAGCCCGGCCATGGATGGCCGTTTGGGTGTGTAAGGACGCCCGCAAGATGAGCGAACGCGATCCGTCACCCTCGAAAGGCTTCGAAGCGCGGCTTGCGGAAGCGCAGGCAGCGCGAGACGGCGGGCGCGGGGCAAAGGATAAGGGCGCCCGTTCCGGTATGGGAGTGGCGCTCCGTATCGGTTTGGAGATGGTTTCCTCACTGATCGTCGGCGTCGGCATAGGCTGGCTGCTCGATTGGTGGTTGGGAACGGGACCCTGGCTGGTGATCTTGTTCTTCGTGCTCGGCTCCGCGGCCGGCATGTTGAGCGTGTTCCGAACTGCGTCGGGCCTAGGCCAAGGCGTTGGATACAAGCCCAGTAAGGGCAAGGGGAGCGAGAGAGGCTAAGGGTGGCGACGGAATCCCAACCCCACGGTCCGCTGGAGCAGTTCATCATCCAACCTTTGGTGGATGTGAAACTCGCCGGCGTCGATCTTTCCTTCACCAATTCGGCCCTGACCATGGTCATGGCGGTCGGCTTGGTCATCACCATGCTGACGATCGGCATGCGCCGACGCGCGCTGGTGCCCGGACGCTGGCAGTCGATCGCCGAACTGTCCTACGAATTCATCGCGAATATGCTGCGCGAGAATGTCGGCAGCGAAGGCCGGCGCTTTTTCCCGGTGATCTTCTCGCTCTTCATGTTCGTGCTCTTCGGCAACATGATCGGCATGCTGCCCTACAGCTTCACCTTCACGAGCCATCTGATCGTCACCTTCGCACTGGCCTTGGCCGTGTTTCTTGCGGTGACGATCATCGGCTTCGTCCGGCACGGCATGCATTTCTTCTCCTTCTTCGTGCCGCCGGGAACGCCGATCCTGATGTGGCCGCTGATGATCCCGATCGAGATCATTTCTTATCTTTCGCGGCCGATCAGCTTGGCCGTCCGCCTGTTCGCGAACATGACTGCGGGCCACACCCTGCTGAAGGTCTTCGCCGGCTTCATCGCCGCGCTGGGCGTTCTCGGCGTCGTGCCTTTCGCCCTGGTCATCGCCTTGACCGGGCTTGAAGTTCTGATCGCCTTCCTGCAGGCCTATATCTTCACGATCCTGACCTGCATTTACATCCACGACGCCCTGCACATGCATTGAGTCGGGCACATGCATTGATCCGGCGCCGCAAGGCTGGACCGGACTGCGAACCGTCAAACCGAAAGGGGAACGACAATGGAAGTTGAAGCCGCAAAGCTTATCGGTGCGGGCCTGGCCGCGATCGGCGTGATCGGTGCCGGTATCGGCATCGGGCAGGTCTTCTCGTCCTTCATTCTTGCCGTGGGCCGCAACCCGGCCGCGCGCAACGACGTGCAGACCATGACCTGGATCGGCTTCGCGCTGGTTGAGGCCATCGCGCTCTACGCGCTGGTCATCGCGCTCCTGCTGCTCTTCGCGTTCTAAGCAGCGCAATCAAGCAGCAACCAAGCGAAGGAAGGGCTTAGGCCCATGCCCCAGCTAGAGCAGATCGATACCTACCTCTCGCAGGTCTTCTGGACAGCCCTCTGTTTCGGCATCCTGTGGATCGTGATGTGGAAGGTGACATTGCCCCGCATCGCCATGGCGCTGGAGCAGCGCCAGTCGCGCCTCGACGATGACCTGGAGCGTGCAGCCCAGGTCAAGACCGAGGCCGACACGGTGCGCGAGGGCTATGAAAAGGCCCTGGCCGACGCCCATGCCGAAGGGCAGGCCGCGATTCGCAAGCAGATCGCCGAGATGAACGAGGCATCGGTCCAGCGCCATGCCGAGTTGACCGAGGCCCTCGCCAAACGGATCAAGGAGGCGGAGATCACGATCGCCGCCGAGAAGACCCGGGCGATGGAAAGTGTGCGCGAGGTCGCGGTCGAGACCGCGAGTGCGGCGACCGAACGTCTGGTCGGCGTGTCGGTCGATGCCGAAAGCGCGCGCAAGGCGGTCGATTCGGCCTTGAGCAAGACGGGCACCGAGGCGGGAGACTGATCATGGGCGCCACTCTCCACGATCCCCAGTTCTGGGTCGCCATCGCCTTCGTCATCTTCGTCGGCATTCTGGTCTGGAAGGCGAAGAAGCCCCTGCTCGACGCCCTGGACGGCCGGGCGGAGCGGATTCGCAACCAGCTCGACGAGGCCCAGCGGCTGCGCGAAGAGGCCCAGCACATGCTGGCCGACTTCCAGCGCAAACAGCGTCAGGCCCTGGAAGAGGCGGAGCAGATCCTGGCCCAGGCTCGCTCGGCTGCCGAACGGCACCGCGACCAGGCAGCCCAGGACCTTGAGGTCTCGGTCAAGCGCCGCGAGCAGCAGGCGATGGACCGCATCGCCCAGGCCGAAGCCGATGCCTTGGGCGAGGTCCGCGCCCTAGCGATCTCGGTCGCGGTCGACGCGACCCGGAAGCTGCTCCAGGAAAGCGTCGACGAAAAGCTCGCCGGAAAGCTCGTCGACAATGCCATCAAGGACCTGCCGGGCAAGTTGCATTGACTGTTGCCGGAATAACGATCCTGTCCGGATCCGGATTTGAATCCCTTTCGCATTCCACCCCTTCGAACCTCGTGATCCGAGGCAGTGCCCGAGGTGTAGAATGACTGGCTCGCGCGATATCGCCGAAATGCTCGAAGCGGGGCTCGTCCGTCACCGGGCGGGCGATCTGGACGGTGCCCGCGAGGCCTATGCCGCGGTTCTGGAAGCGGCCCCCGACAACCCCCAGGCCCATCGCCTCATGGGCGTCGCCCTCGGCCAGAGCGGCCATATCGAGGAGGCCGAGCAGCATCTGCGCAGCGCGGTCGAGGCCGCGCCCGAGGACGCCACCGGCTGGGACAATCTTGGCCTGGTGCTGCGCAATCTGGGCCGCGGCGACGAGGCCGCAGAGGCATTCGAGCGCGCCCTGGAACTCAACCCGCGCCTGGTTTCCGCACAGTTCAATCTCGGCCAATTGCACCAGATGCGTGGTGAGCCCGAAAGGGCCGCCGAATGCTACCGCGCGAGCTTGGCGGCCGCGCCCGATTTCGCGCCAGCACACGGCGCCCTGGGCACCGCCCTGATGGCTTTGGGCGAGAAGAACGAAGCCCGCGAGCATCTCGAACGGGCCATCGCCCTGGCCCCGGAAGACCCTCTCTCCCGTTACAATCTCGGCGTCCTGGAAACGGCGGAGAGCGACCGGGAGGCGGCCCTGGCGACCTATGAGACCGCACTCGCCCTGCGGCCCGACTATGCCGATGCCCTGCTCAACGCCGCCACCGCGCTTCTCGGGCTGGGGCGGCTGGATGAAGCGATCGAGCGCTGCACCCAGGCCCTCGCCCTCCGCCCGGACTGGCCGGAAGCCCATTGGAACCGCGCCCTCGCCCGTCTTCAGGCCGGGGACATGGCAGAAGGCTTCACCGAATATACTTGGCGCTGGGGCTGTCCGGGCTTCGTCTCGCCCCGCCGCGACTATCCCTGGCCCCATTGGGACGGCACGCCGCTCGACGGTCGGCGCCTGCTGATCTGGGCCGAACAGGGCGTGGGAGATCAGGTCTTCTTCGCCGGCATGCTTGCCGACCTGGCGGAGGCCGGGGCCGATCTGGTCGTGACCTGCGAGAAGCGTCTGGTGCCGCTCTTCGCCCGTTCCTTCCCCGAGGCCACGATCCTGCCCGAGGGCGAGGGCGACGATCCTGCCATTCTGGAGGCCGAACCCGATCTGCAATCGCCGATGGGCGCTCTGGGGCACCACCTGCGCGCCGATCCGGCCGCTTTCCCCACGCGCCCATCCTATCTGGAGGTCGATCCGGACCTGGTCACCCGCCTGAGAGTACGTTACGCCCCGGCCGTCGGCGGGCCACGCATCGGCATTTCCTGGCGCAGCGGCAACCGCGACAACGGGCCCGAACGCTCGCTGCCCCTGGCCGCCTGGAAACCGCTCCTGGAACGCGCCGGGGGGCGCATCGTCAGCCTGCAATATGGCGATGTCACCCGCGAGATCGCAGGATTCCGCGAGAAGACCGGCATCGATTTATTCGTCGATGACGAAATCGACCCGATCGCCGATCTCGACGGGTTCGCCGCCCAGGTCGCCGCGATGGACATGGTGATCTCGGTCGACAATTCGACGGTCCATTTCGCCGGGGCGCTGGGCATCCCGACCCATGTCCTGCTGCCGGTCGCCAGCGACTGGCGCTGGCTGCGGAACCGCAAGGACACACCGTGGTATCCCTCGATAAGCCTGCACCGCCAGAAACGGCCGCGCGATTGGGACACTATCGTCTCAGCCCTGGCCGGCGAATTGGCCCAGGACTGAGGGTTACAGCGACCTATTCCGCCGCGTTCCGATAGGATTCGATCGGCGGGCAGGAACAGACCAAGTTGCGGTCGCCATAGACATTGTCGATGCGGTTGACGGGCGGCCAGTATTTGGCGGCGCGCAGGGAATCCACCGGATAGGCCGCCTCCTCGCGGCTATAGGCCCGGTCCCAATCGTCCGCCGTGATGTCCTCTGCCGTGTGCGGCGCGAAATGCAGGGGGCTGTCCTCATGCGCGATCACGCCGTCCTCCACCTTCTTGATCTCGCCGCGGATGGCCGCCATCGCCTCGACGAACCGGTCCAGCTCGCGCTTCGATTCGCTCTCCGTCGGCTCGATCATCAAGGTCCCCGCGACCGGGAAGGACATGGTCGGCGCATGGAAACCGTAATCCACCAGGCGCTTGGCGACATCGTCCACCGTCACCCCGCAAGCGTCCTTGATCGGCCTGAGGTCGATGATGCATTCATGCGCGACCAGCCCGTTCTTGCCCTTGTAGAGAACCGGATAATAGGGCTCGAGCTTCCGCGCCAGGTAATTAGCGTTGAGGATGGCGACCTGGGTCGCCCGGCGCAGTCCCTGGGCGCCCATCAGATGGATATAGGCCCAGGAGATCGGCAGGATCCCGGCGCTGCCCCAGGGCGCCGCCGAAATCGGCCCGATGCCGTCCTTGGGTCCGGCCTCCGGCCGCAGGGGATGATTGGGCAGATAGGGCGCGAGATGCTCGCCCACGCCGATCGGTCCGACCCCCGGCCCGCCCCCGCCATGGGGGATGCAGAAGGTCTTGTGCAGGTTGATATGCATGACGTCCGGGCCGAACTGGCCGGGCTTGGACAGGCCGACCAGGGCGTTGAGATTGGCGCCGTCCATATAGACCTGGCCGCCATGCTCATGGACCACGGAACAGATCTCGGTGATCGCCTCCTCGAACACCCCGTGGGTCGAGGGATAGGTGACCATCAGGGCGCAGAGCCTGTCGGCGTGCTGCGCGGCCTTGGCCTTGAGGTCGGCGATATCGACATTGCCGTTGGCGTCGCAGCCGACGACGACGACCTTGAGGCCCGCCATATTGGCGCTGGCAGGGTTGGTGCCATGGGCCGAACTGGGAATCAGGCAGATGTCGCGCTGCCCCTCGCCCCGACTCTCCTGATACTTGCGGATCACCAGCAGGCCTGCGAGTTCGCCCTGGGAGCCCGCATTGGGCTGCACCGTGACACGGTGCCAGCCGGTCGCCTTTTCCAGCATCGATTCGAGATCGCAGATCAGTTCGACATAGCCCGCCGCCTGATCGATCGGCGCGAAGGGATGGATCGTGCCGAATTCCTTCCAGGTCACGGGGATCATTTCGGTCGTGGCGTTCAGCTTCATGGTGCAGGAGCCGAGCGGAATCATCGACCGGTCGAGTGCCACGTCCTTGTCCTGCAGACGCCGCAGGTAGCGCAGCATCTCGGTCTCGGAACGGTGGCTGCTGAAGATCGGATGGTCGAGAACCGGCGTGCTGCGCCGCAGCCCCTCCGGAATGCGGTCCTCGGCTTCGGGCTCGATATCGGCGAAGGCAAAGCCGATATCCGTCTTGCCGGATAGCGCCCGCCACAGGGCCTCGATATGGCCCGGCGTCGTCACCTCGTCGCAGGACGCCAGCACCGTATCGCCATCGTATGCCCAGACATTGATTCCGGCCTTCTCGGCCCTGGCGCGCGCCGCCTCGGCGCCGCCAGGCAGGCGCACCGAAACGGTGTCGAAGAAGGCATCGTGATCGACCGTCACGCCGAGCTTGGCCAGGCCGTCCGCCAGGGTCCCGGCCAGACGGTGGGTCCGCCGGGCGATCGCTTCCAACCCCTTGGGGCCGTGATAGACCGCGTACATGCTGGCCATGACGGCCAGCAGGACCTGCGCCGTGCAGATATTGCTGGTCGCCTTCTCGCGCCGGATATGCTGCTCGCGGGTTTGCAGGGCGAGGCGCAGGGCCGGGCGGCCTTTTGTATCCACCGAGACCCCGACGATGCGGCCGGGGCTCGAGCGCTTGTGCTTGTCTTGGGTCGCGAAATAGCCGGCATGGGGCCCGCCGAAGCCGAGCGGCACCCCGAAGCGCTGGGAATTGCCGACCACCGCATCGACACCGGCCTCGCCCGGCGGGCTCAGCAGGACCAGGGCCAGAAGATCGGCCGCAGCCGTTACCAGTGCGCCCTTGTCATGAGCCGCCTCGACCACGGGCTTGAGATCGCGCACCCGGCCCGACGCGCCAGGATACTGGACCAGCACGCCGAAACAGTCCTGACCGGCAAGATCGGTCCACGGATCGCCGACCACGACTTCGATGCCGATCGGCCGCGCCCGTGTCTCGACCACGGCGATCGTCTGGGGCAGACAGTCGGCATCGACGAAGAAGACGTTGCTCCCGCTCTTCGAAAGATTGCGCGCGAAGGCCATGGCCTCGGCCGCCGCCGTGCCCTCGTCGAGGAGGGAGGCATTGGCCAGGTCCATGCCGGTCAGTTCGAGAACCATGGTCTGGAAGTTCAGCAGGGCTTCGAGCCGGCCCTGGCTGATCTCGGGCTGATAGGGAGTATAGGCCGTGTACCAGCCCGGATTCTCCAACACGTTGCGAAGCACGACGGGCGGCGTGATCGTGTCGTAATAGCCCAGGCCGATCATGTTCTTGACCACCCGGTTGCGGCCGGCCATCTCGCCGATCCGGGTCAGGGTCTCGGCCTCGGTCCGGCTTGAGGGCAGGTCCATGGGCTGCTTGGCCATGATGCTGGCCGGCATCGCCTTTTCGGTCAGCTTGTCGAGCGAGGCGAGGCCGAGCAGGCCCAGCATCTCCTCGACCGCATCGTCGCTCGGTCCGATATGCCGCCCGACGAAATCGTCACGCCGCTCCAGTTCCGCGAAAGTTCGCCGATCCTTGCCCATCATGCCCTCGCCGCTATGTGTTTACGTCCGGAATTCCCTGTCGAGACAATCCGCGCTCAGCCCAGGCTTTCGACGTATTCCTTGTAGGCGGCCTCGTCCATCAGGCCGTCGAGTTGAGAGGCGTCGGAGATGCGGATCTTGAAGAACCAGCCCGCGCCCTCGGGATCGGAATTGACCAGGTCCGGGGTATCGGCCAGGGCCGGGTTGCCCTCGACCACCTCGCCCGCGACCGGAGCATAGATCTCGCTCGCGGCCTTCACCGATTCGACCACCGCGATCTCGCCGTTCTGTTCGACGGAGACGCCCTTGTCCGGCACCTCGACGAAGACGACATCGCCCAACTGGTCCTGGGCGTAATCGGTGATCCCGCAGGTCCCTACATCCCCTTCGATGCGGAGCCATTCGTGCTCCTTGGTGTATTTGACGTCGCTCATCGCAGGTCTTCCCCTGTTCGCTATCGTTGTTCTTGTCTCAGCCGCGGTAATAGCGCTGCGGCTGGAATGGCATCTTGACCACTTCCGCCGGTAACGCCTTGCCACGCACCATCAATTCCAGCGCCGTGCCCGCCTTGGCATGGGCTGTCTCGACATAGCCCATCGCCACCGGCCGGCCGACGCAGGGACCGAAGCCGCCGCTCGTCCCCTCGCCGATCGCGGCCCCGCCGGGGCTATGCACCGCCGTATGCTCGCGCGCCGGGGCGCGTCCCTCGGGCTGGATGCCCACGCGCCGGCGCGGCGCGCCGTCGCGGATCTGCGCCTGGATCACCGCATCGCCGGGGAAGCCGCCTTCCTCGCGCCGGCGCTTGCCGATGCTCCACAGCAGCGCGGCCTCGATCGGCGTGGTCGTCGTGTCGATATCATGGCCGTAGAGGCACAGCCCGGCTTCCAGGCGCAGCGAATCGCGCGCACCCAGGCCGATCGGCTCGACCTCCTCTTCCGCCAGCAGGCGTCGCGCAAGGCCTTCCGCGGCCTCTCCCGGGCAGGAAATCTCGTAGCCGTCCTCGCCGGTATAGCCCGAGCGGGTGACGAAACAGGGAATGCCGTCAATCGTCACATCCGCGGCCGACATGAAAGCCATGGTCGTGACGCTCTCGCCAGCCAGGCGTGACAGCACGGCGGCCGCCTCCGGCCCCTGCAGGGCGACCAGCGCCCGGTCGTCATGGGTTTCGATCTCGCAGCGCCCGGCGAGCGCGGAGCGCATATGGGCGATGTCGTCCTTCTTGCAGCCCGCGTTGACGACCAGGAACAGATCGTCGCCGCGCCGCGTCACCATCAGATCGTCGAGGATGCCGCCGGCGTCGTTGGTGAACTGGGTGTAGCGCATCTGCATATCCTCGAGCCCGAGGATATCGCCCGGCACCAGGCTCTCGAGCGCCGCCGCCGGGTCGTCGCCCCGCAAGGTGACCTGTCCCATATGCGAGACGTCGAACAGGCCCGCGGCAGCGCGCGTGTGCTTATGTTCGGTCAGAATGCCGGCGGGGTATTGCACAGGCATGTCGTAACCGGCGAAGGGCACCATCTTGCCCCCCAGCGCGACATGCAGATCGTAAAGTGGTGTCCGCCCCAGGGCGTCCGATTCCGAAACCATCCCTCAACTCCTCCGCCGGTTGGCGCCCATGGCCCGACCCGAAAGCCTTGCCACGTCGCGCCCCCTCTGTCGTAGGACCTGAGAGATTCCCCCGCGCCCACCAGCGCCGGGTTACTCCTTCGGTGGGGCCACGAAGCCGAACCGGCCCGCACCCGCTTTCCAGAGACGCCTCCCCCTGCGGTCCGTTTGCCTGAGAGTTTCCGGGGCGGTTGCTCCTTCGGCGCCGGCCATCGGCCGATCTCTCCCGCGGGGTTCTACGGTCGTGGCGAGGGCGTTTTCACCCTCAGCCGCGAGCCTAGTGGAGGGGTGGCGAATGTCAAGCAACGCCCCCCGTCCCTCGACGACGCGCGGGCCCGAAAGCCAGCGGTCAGGGGGATTGGAGCAGCTGCTGGTTGAACTTGATCTCTTCCTCGGTGAGCGTGAAGCCGACGAAGATGAGGAAGGCGAGGCCGTTGCGCCCTTCGAGCTTGAAGCGCATCCAGGCCTCTTCCTCGGAAACCGCCGTGCCGGAGCCGGAGGGCAGCGGCAGTTCGATCGGGAAGACCTCGCGATTGAGGATGGTTTCCTGCCGATCTGCGACCGCGACGAAATATTCGCCGGCGACTTCGCGGCCCGTCGCGGCGCCGCCGCGCACGGTCTCGAAATTGATCTTCAGCAGGACTTCCATCCCGTCGGACGGATCGCGGTTCTGGGTCGTCTGGCGCGCCTTGATCTCGTCATAGGTGCATTTGATCGCCACCGCGCGAATGCGCGAGGCATAGACCACGTTCTCCTTGGCGATCGGCGCCCCGGGGGCGAATTTGGTGATCTGGTTGAGCGGCGTGCGCACCTTGACCAACGGACAGGGCGGCAGCTTTTCCTTGCACGAAGCCAGAACGAAAGCGCCCCCCGTCAGCAGGACGAGGAGGACGAGGCAGCGCCCGAATGGACGGAGGTAGGCGGAAATGGGCAAGGCTCCGATCAAATTTTGGAATGCGTGCCGTCGCAGAGCGGCATCTTGGCCGTGCCCTTGCAGCCGCAGAAGAAGACCTTGCGGTCCTTCTCGGCCTTGTAGAGCAGAGGCTCCAGCCCCGTTCCGGCGTGCGAGCCGTCGCAGAAGGGCTGCTTCGCGCTTCGTCCGCAGGCGCACCAGAAATACCGTCGGCCGGCTTTGACATCGACGGCGTAGGGTTCTTTCTGGGCGACGATAGGTTCGGCCATGTCTTGCTTCCGTTCGTCCCAAGGCTGGTCTATGTAGGAAGGACTTCCCGGCACCGGGGAGCCCACCACCGAGGAGACGGTCAAACCCGGCCCGCAGACGTTGGAATCTAGTGAAGCACCTGATCATAAACAAGACCCGCCCAGGCGGGCGGCGCCGCGCTCCCATTTCCGTGCCCCGGGCATAGGAAGCCGCTTTGGCCGTCTACACGGATGTTTCCGACGAGCAACTCTCCGCCTTCGTCTCGGGTTATGGAATCGGCGCGGTGATTTCCTGCAAAGGGATCGCGGAAGGCGTCGAGAATTCGAACTTCCTGATCCAGACCGAGCGGGAAAGCTTCATCCTGACGATCTACGAGAAGCGTGTGGCGCGCGAAGACCTGCCCTATTTCCTCGGCCTGATGGAGCATCTCGCCCGGACGGGATTCCCCTGCCCCCTGCCGGTGCGCGGCAAGGACGGCGAGGCCCTGCGCGAACTCTGCGGCAAGCCGGCCGCCATCGTGACCTTTCTGCCCGGCCTCTCGGCGCGGCGCATCCATCCGCGCCATTGCGCCGGCCTGGGCGAGGCCATGGCCCATATGCATCTGGCCGGGGAAACCTTTCCCCTTCAAAGGCCGAACAACCTGTCCGTCGCCGGCTGGCGGCCGCTCTACGACGCGACGGCGCCGCGCGCCCATGAGGTCAAACCGGGCCTGGCAGAACATCTCGGGACGGAACTCGACTTTCTCGAACGGAATTGGCCCGAGGGGCTGCCCAGCGGGGTCATCCATGCCGATCTCTTCCCCGACAATGTCTTCTTCCGGAACGACAGCCTGTCGGGCTTCATCGACTTCTATTTCGCCTGCAACGACGCCTTCGCCTATGAGGTCGCGATCTGCCTGAACGCCTGGTGTTTCGAGGCCGATGGCGGTTTCAACGTGACCAAGGCCCGGCGTTTGCTGGCCGCCTATCGGCGGGTGCGGCCCTTCGCGTGGGACGAGCTGGAGATGCTGCCCGTCCTCGCCCGCGGCAGCGCCCTGCGGTTCCTCCTCACGCGGCTCTACGATCTGTTGAATCATCCGCCTGGGGCTTTCGTGCAGCCCAAGGACCCCCTGGAATACGAGAGCAAGCTGCGCTTCCATCAGGGCGTCGCCGGACCTGGGGCCTATGGCCTCGATTGATTGGGGGGCCTATGGCCTCGACTGACCCGGCGATGGTGGAAATCTATACGGACGGCGCCTGCAGCGGGAAT
>JAQCGR010000397.1 GCA_027619995.1 Pseudomonadota bacterium
CTATTCGGTCTTACGATAGCGTATGAGCCAAGCCACCTAATTGAAAAAATTCCAACACTTTGGTAAGCGCTACGGCGTGGCCCTATGCGGCGAGGCTTGACGGCTGGTTGAAGCGCCATGGCATGAGGTCTTCGATACCGCTTTGCGGGTGGCCGTCGATGATAGCGCGCAGGGTGGCGGCGAGATAGTCTACCGGGTTCACGTCGGATATCTTGCAGGTGGCGACGAGCGAGGCCAGCATGGCCCAGTTCTCGGCGCCGATTTCGTTGCCAGCAAATAGTGCATTCTTCCTTGTCAGCGCGATCGGGCGGATCTGGTTCTCGACCGGGTTGGTGTCGAGCTCCAGCGTACCGTCGCCGAGGAAGCGGATCAGGCCGGGCCAGTGCCCCAGCGTGTAGCGGATGTCTTCGGCGAGTTGGGACTTCTGCGGGATGCGCGAGAGCTGGGCTTCCAGCCATGGCTTGAGCGCGGCGATGATCGGGGCTGCATGTTCGCGCCGGGCGGCCATCCGCATGTTCGCCTCCTTGCCGCGCACGATCTTCTCGATCTGATACAGCAGCGCGATCTGGCGCAGCATTTCTTCAGCGATGGGTGAGCCATCGCTTTCAAACCGCTTGACGAAGCGGCGGCGGACATGGGTCCAGCAATAGACCAGCTGCCACGGGCCATTGTCGCGCGTAATTTCTGTCATTGCGTTGTAGGACTGATAGGCATCGCATTGCAGGAAACGACCCTGATACCCGGCAAGAAACTTCAACGGATGCTCCTTGCCCCGGCCGGGGGCGTAATGGAACAGCACGATGGGCGGGTCAGCGCCACCATGACCGCGATCGTCGGATACGACGGCCCAGAAGAACCCGCTCTTGGTACGTTTCAGGCCCGGTTCTAGAACCGGCGCGCGGGTCTCGTCGACGAAGATGCGGTCGGCGGCGCGCAGATGGGCCCGCATATGATTGATGACGGGCATGAGATGGAAACAGGCGCGGCCGACCCAGTTGCCGAGCGTGCCGCGGTCCAGATCGATCCCTTGCCGCCTGAAGATCTCGACCTGCCGATAAAACGGCAGGTGATCGCCAAATTTCGACACGATGATCCAGGCGATGAACAGCTCGGTGGCCAGCCCGCCGGGCACGACATGCTCGGGCGCATGCGCCTGAACCACGGCCTGCGAACAGCGGCGGCAGGCGTATTTCGGGCGGCGCGTGACCAGCACGCGGAACTGGGCCGGGATCACGTCAAGCCGCTCAGACACGTCTTCGCCGATCCGGGCCATCTCGCCGCAGCCGCAAGGGCAGAGCGTGCTGGCAGGCTCGATCACCCGCTCGACCCGGGGCAGATGCGACGGCAGATGGCCGCGGTTGCGCTTGGGCTTGCGCGGTGCTTCCCCGCGCGCCCTTTGCATCGCAGCTTCAGCCTTCTCTTGCGCCGCCTCGAGTACGCCCTGCGCAAATTCGGCATCTTCCAGGGGAAGGTTGAACTGATCGGGCGACAGCTTCTCGGAGCGCTTGCCGAATTTCTCGCGCTGCGCCGTGCGCAGGATTTCTTCCAGCCGCCGATTGGCCTCTTGCGACTCGGCCAGCGTCGCCTCAACCTCGGCGAGGCGGGCTTTCAGAAAGGTATTTTCACGTGCAATATCAGCGGTATCCATAGCTTGAAGTGAATCACAGGATACCGCGTCAAGCCAGTAAAAACAGGTATTTTAGCGCATTTTTCTAGTCATCCAGCCACCAGCGGGCGCCGCGCCCGTTCCGGCCGGACCAGCCGCCAGTCCAGCCCTTCGAACAAGGCCGCCAGCTGCGCGGAGGAGATCCGCATCACCCCGTCCTGCACCTGCGGCCAGACGAATTTGCCGCCTTCCAACCGCTTGTGCGCCAGCACCATGCCAGTCTGGTCCCACATCAGCAGTTTGATCCGGTCGGCGCGTTTCGAGCGGAACACGAAGACCGCCCCGCAGAACGGATCAAGCGCGAACATCTCCTGCACCGCCAGTGACAAACCGTCGATCCCTTTGCGGAAATCGACCGGCCGCGTCGCCACAAACACCTTTACAGGCCCGACCTGGCCGAACATCATGATGTAGCGGCCCGCGCCGCGCGGATCACCCGCGTCAATTGACCCTCATCGACGCCACCACCCGCGCGGATGATGACGTCGCCCACGACGATCTCGAGATCGGACCCATGGACAGCCAGTGGCGCTCCCGCCGCGGTAGCCAGTGGCGCTCCCGCCGCGGTATCATCGACCACCAGTTCCGCGAACATCGGCAAGGCCGCCACGCTCTCGGGCACCACCAGATTGCCTTTGCGTATCTGCTTGCGCCAATCGTAAATCTGCCAGCGGGTCGTGCCATGCTTGCGCGCAATATCGGCTACCGTCACGCCGAGCATCATGCTTTCTGCCGCGATCCGTGCCCGCTCTGCCTTCGTGCGCCGCCGCCGGCCACTTGGCCCCTCGATCACTTCCAGCCGAGAAACCCCAACACTTTTCGAGCCGTCCAAATGGACGCCCATTTTGCCGTCTATTTCCAAAACCCAAACCCTCCGTCATGCACATGCGCGCAGAATGGACGGATCAGGTCAGAAATGGCAGGAGGGGGTCGGCGTTGCGCTTACAGCGTATAAAGCTCATCAGATCATTATAACCTTAACTAACAATGGATCGTTGATATAGATCAAA
>JAQCGR010000043.1 GCA_027619995.1 Pseudomonadota bacterium
GGGTGATCTACGAGCCGGTCAAGCTGGTCCAGGATTTCCGGACCTTTGATTTCATGAGCCCGTGGGAAGGCATGACCCGCGAACTGCCGGGCGACGAAAAGGCCACGGCCGAGGAGGACGCGTCGTGACTCCCTCGGAAGTCCAGATCAAGAACTACTCGATCAATTTCGGCCCCCAGCATCCAGCGGCCCATGGCGTGCTGCGCCTCGTCCTCGAACTCGACGGCGAGACGGTGGATCGCGCGGACCCGCATATCGGTCTGCTGCATCGCGGCACCGAGAAGCTGATCGAATACAAGACCTACCTGCAGGCGCTGCCGTATTTCGACCGGCTCGATTACGTCTCGCCGATGTGCCAGGAGCACGCCTACGCCCTGGCGGTCGAGCATCTGCTCGGGGTCGAAGCGCCGCCGCGCGCGCAATATATCCGCGTCCTCTATGCCGAGATCACGCGGATCCTGAATCACATCTTGAACGTCGGCGCCTTCGCCCTGGATGTCGGCGCGATGACGCCCTTCCTGTGGATGTTCGAGCATCGCGAATATCTGATGGAATTCTATGAGCGGGTCTGCGGCGCGCGCCTGCATTCGGCCTATTTCCGGCCGGGCGGTGTGCATCAGGATCTGCCCGGCGGGCTGGCCGACGATATTCTGGCCTGGGCCGATACCTTTCCGAAGATCATCGACGATGTCGAAGTTTTGCTGACCGGCAACCGCATCTTCAAGCAGCGCACGGTCGATATCGGGATCATGACCTCGGAAGAGGCGATGGACTGGGGCATGAGCGGGCCGATGCTGCGCGGCTCGAACATCGCCTGGGATCTGCGCAAGGCCCAGCCCTACGACGCCTATGCCGAAATGGATTTCGATATCCCGGTCGGCAAGAACGGCGATTGCTTCGACCGCTATCTCGTGCGCGTCGAGGAAATGCGCCAGAGTCTCTCGATCATCCGCCAGGCCATCGCGAAGATGCCCGAAGGCCCGGTTTCGGTCGACGATCGCAAGATCACGCCGCCGCCGCGGGCCGAGATGAAGCAGTCGATGGAAGCGCTGATCCATCACTTCAAGCTCTACACCGAGGGCTATCACGTGCCGGCGGGCGAGACCTATACGGCGGTCGAGGCGCCCAAGGGCGAATTCGGCGTCTATCTCGTCTCCGACGGGAGCAACCGGCCCTATCGCTGCAAGATCCGCGCGCCGGGCTTCGCCTTTCTTCAGGCGACGGATTTTCTTGGGAAGGGCCATATGCTGGCCGATGTCGTGGCGATCATCGGTTCGATGGATATCGTGTTCGGGGAGATCGACCGGTGACGGCAACGAGCGACTGGCGCGCCGAGCCCGAGAGTTTCGTCTTTTCGGACGAGAACAAGGCGAAGATCGAGATGATCGTCGCCAAATATCCCGACGGCCGTCAGGCCAGCGCGGTCCTGCCCCTGCTCGACCTGGCCCAGCGTCAGGCCGGCGGCTGGCTGCCCCGCGTGGCGATCGAACATGTCGCCGAGGTTCTGGGCATGGCCCCGATCCGGGTGCAGGAGGTCGTGTCCTTTTACACGATGCTGCACGATAAGCCGGTCGGCAGGCACGTCGTCTGGGTCTGCACGAATATCTCATGCATGCTGCGCGGCAGCGACGAGGTTCTGGAGGCTTGCGAGGCCGTCACCGGCGTGAAGCTGGGCCAGACCACCGAAGACGGCATGTTTACCCTGCGCGAGCAGGAATGCCTGGGCGCCTGCTGCAACGCGCCGATGGTGCAGATCGACGACGACTATTACGAGGACCTGACGGCAGAGACCACAACGGCAGTCCTGGACGCCTTCAAGCGGGGCGAAATCCCGAAGCCGGGTTCGCAGAGCGGCCGGCATACGTCCGAGCCAGAAAATGGCCTGACGACCCTTAAAGACACGCAGGGCGGAGACTCCTGATGGCGCTGCAGGATAAAGACCGCATCTTCCAGAATCTTTACGGTCTCAAGGAAATGGGACTGGCTGGCGCGCGGTCGCGTGGCGACTGGGACGGCACCAAGGAGATCCTGGCCAAGGGCCGCGATTGGATCATCAACGAGATGAAGGCCTCCGGGCTGCGCGGACGCGGCGGCGCGGGCTTCCCGGCCGGCGTGAAATGGTCCTTCATGCCGAAGGAGCCGGGGCCGCGGCCCCATTTCCTGGTCATCAACGCGGACGAGAGCGAGCCCGGCACCTGCAAGGACCGGGAGATCATGCGGAACGAGCCCCATAAGCTGGTCGAGGGCGCGTTGATCGCTTCCTTCGCCATGGGCGCGCATGCTTCGTATATCTATATCCGGGGCGAATTCTTCCGCGAGGCCGAGGCCCTGCAGAGGGCGATCGACGAGGCTTATGACGCCGGCCTGATCGGCAAGAATGCCTGCGGTTCGGGCTGGGATTTCGACCTCTACCTGCATCGTGGCGCGGGCGCCTATATCTGCGGCGAGGAAACCGGCTTGCTGGAAAGCCTGGAGGGCCGCAAGGGCCAGCCGCGCCTGAAGCCGCCCTTTCCGGCGGCGGCGGGGCTCTATGGCTGCCCGACGACGATCAACAATGTCGAAACCATCTCGGTCGCGCCGACGATCCTGCGCCGCGGCGGCTCGTGGTTCGCCGGCTTCGGGCGCGAGAACAACACCGGCACCAAGGTCTTCTGCATCTCGGGCCATGTGAACAATCCGTGCAACGTCGAAGAGTCGATGAGCATTCCGCTGCGCGAATTGATCGAGCGGCATGCGGGCGGCGTGCGCGGCGGCTGGGACAACCTGCTGGCCGTCATTCCGGGTGGCTCGTCGACACCGTGCCTGCCGAAGAATCCCTGCGACGAGGTCCTGATGGATTTCGATTCCCTGCGCGCGATGAAGAGCGGGCTGGGCACCGCGGCGGTCATCGTGATGGACAAGTCCACGGATATCGTCCGCGCGATCACCCGGCTGTCCTATTTCTACATGGATGAGAGTTGCGGCCAGTGCACGCCCTGCCGCGAGGGCACCGGCTGGCTCTGGCGCATGATGAAGCGGATCCATTCCGGCGAGGCGGAACTCGAGGATATCGACCTGCTCGAGAAGGTGACCTATCAGGTCGAAGGCCACACGATCTGCGCCCATGGCGATGCCGCGGCCTGGCCGATCCAGGGCTTAATCCGCCATTTTCGGCCCGAGATGGAGCGCCGCATCATCGAACGCAAGGGCGGCGCGTCCGCCGCCGCGGCCTAGGAGCGAGCGATGCCGAAGGTCACGATTGACGGACGCGAGATCGAGGTCGAAGCCGGGCTGACGATCCTCCAGGCGGCGGAGCGGCTGGGCATCGAGATTCCGCGCTTCTGCTATCACGACCGCCTGTCGATTGCGGGCAATTGCCGAATGTGCCTGGTCGAGGTCGAGAAGGCACCCAAGCCGATAGCCTCCTGCGCCTGGCCGGTCGCCGAGGGCATGGTGGTGCGCACCCGTTCCGAGATCGCCACGAAGGCGCGCAACGGGGTGATGGAATTCCTGCTGATCAACCATCCGCTCGATTGCCCGATCTGCGATCAGGGCGGCGAATGCGATCTGCAGGATCAGGCTATGGCCTATGGCCGCGGCTTCAGTCGCTTCGGCGAGCACAAGCGCGCGGTGCCGGTGAAGACCATGGGGCCGCTGATCCGGACCTATATGACGCGCTGCATCCATTGCACGCGCTGCATCCGCTTCGCGACCGAGATTGCCGGCGTGCCGGAGATGGGCGCGCTCGGCCGCAGCGAGCATATGGAGATCACGACCTATCTCGAAGGCGCGCTGCATTCGGAATTGAGCGCGAATGTCATCGATCTCTGCCCGGTCGGCGCCCTGACCAGCGCGCCCTATGCCTATGTCGCGCGGCCCTGGGAATTGAAGAAGACCGAATCGATCGACGTGATGGACGCGGTTGGCAGCAATATCCGGGTCGATTCGCGCGGGCCGGAAGTGCTGCGTGTGTTGCCGCGCCTGAACGAAGAGATCAACGAGGAATGGATTTCCGACAAGACGCGCTATGCCTGCGATGGGCTGCGCCACCAGCGCCTCGACCGGCCCTATGTCCGGCGCGACGGCAAGCTGGAAGAGGCCAGCTGGCAGGAGGCTTTCGAGACCATCGCGCTTCGCTTGCAGAGCCTGGACGGGAAGAAGATCGCGGCCATCGCCGGCGATCTGGCCGATTGCGAGTCCATGGCCGCGCTCAAGGATCTGATGGCGGGGCTCGGCTCGTCCCATCTCGATTGCCGGCAGGACGGCGCGAAGCTGGACCCGGTCAATGCGGCCGGCTGGCGTTTCAACACCACCATCGCCGGGATCGAGCAGGCCGATGCCTTGCTGATGGTCGGCACCAACCCGCGCTGGGAGGGTGCGCTGGTCAATGCCCGCATCCGCAAGCGCTGGCTGCGCGGCGGCTTCCCCATCGGCGTGATCGGCGAGGCCCATGATCTGACCTATCGCTACGACCATCTGGGCGAGGGGGGCGACGCCCTACGCGCGGTGGCCGACGGCTCGCATGATTTCGCCAAGGTGCTGAAGGATGCCGAGCGGCCGATGATCGTGCTGGGCATGGGCGCCCTCACACGGTCCGACGGGGCGGCGGTGCTGGCTCTCGCGCGCAAGATCGCGGACGAGACGGGCATGGTCGTCGAGGGCTGGATTGGCTTCAACGTGCTGCACACCGCCGCCGCCCGGGTCGGTGGTCTGGAACTCGGCTTCGTGCCGGGCGAGGGCGGGCGCGATGTCGAGGGCATCCTGGCCGGAGCCGAGGGCGGCGAGATCGAAGTGGTCTATCTGCTCGGCGCGGACGAGATCGACACGGCGCGGCTCGAAAAGGCTTTCGTGATCTACCAGGGCCATCATGGCGATCGGGGCGCGGACTGTGCCGATGTGGTCCTGCCCGGTGCCGCCTATACTGAAAAGCACGCTCTCTACGTCAACACCGAGGGCCGGGCCCAGCGCGCGCGCTTGTCGCATTTCCCGCCGGGCGAAGCGCGCGAGGATTGGAAGATCCTGCGCGCCCTGTCCGCCGCGCTCGACAAGACCCTGCCTTACGACACCCTGGAGGAATTGCGCGCGCGTCTGGCGCAGGCGAGCCCGGTCTTTGCCGCCTATGACAAGGTCGTGCCGGTTGCCTGGGGCGTCTTTGGGACCGAGGGGACCTTGGACGCGGCACCCTTCGCCACGCCGATTGCGGATTTCTACCGCACGGATCCGATCAGCCGGGCTTCGGCGACCATGGCCGAATGCGCCGCGGTCATCGCCCCGGGACCGAACAACGCGCAAGAGAAGACCGGCACCGATGGCTGATCTTTGGCAGGGATATGTCCTTCCGACGGCGCTGATCGTCGCCTATATCCTGGCGATCGTGCTGCCGCTGGTCATTTCGGTGGCCTATCTGACCTATGCCGAGCGCAAGGTTATCGCGGCCATGCAGTTGCGCATGGGACCCAACGTGGTCGGCCCCTTCGGCCTGCTTCAGCCGATCGCAGATGGGCTCAAGCTGCTGATGAAGGAAACCATCATCCCCAGCGGGGCGAACCGGGTCGTCTTCATCCTGGCGCCGATGGTGACCTTCAGCCTGAGCCTCGTGGCCTGGGCCGTGATTCCTTTCGACGATGGCTGGGTGCTGGCCGATATCAATGTCGGCATCCTCTATCTCTTCGCGATCTCCTCGCTCGGCGTCTACGGCATCATCATGGCCGGCTGGGCGAGCAATTCGAAATACGCCTTTCTGGGCGCGTTGCGTTCGGCCGCGCAGATGGTGTCCTACGAGGTCGCCATCGGCTTCGTCATCATCACGGTCCTGCTCTGCGTCGGCTCGCTCAACTTGTCGGACATCGTGATGGCGCAGAAGGGGCTGTGGTTCTGCATCCCGCTATTTCCCATGTTCGTTGTCTTCTTCGTTTCGGCCCTGGCCGAAACCAACCGCGCGCCCTTCGATCTGCCCGAGGCTGAGGCGGAGCTGGTTGCCGGCTACAACGTCGAATATTCGGCCATGACCTTCGCCCTGTTCTTCCTGGGCGAATACGCGAACATGATCCTGATGAGCGCGATGACGGCCTTACTGTTCCTCGGCGGTTGGCTGCCCCCGCTCGACATCGCGCCCTTCAACTGGATTCCCGGACCGATCTGGTTCGGCCTCAAGATCGCCTTCGTGCTGTTTTGCTTCCTCTGGGTGCGGGCGACCTTCCCGCGTTACCGCTACGACCAGCTCATGCGTCTTGGCTGGAAGGTCTTCCTGCCCTTCTCGCTGCTCTGGCTGATCGTGACGGCCGGCGTGCTGGTCGCCTTCGGCTGGGTGCCGCAGATGGCGGGGGTGGCGTCGTGACGGCTGGCAATTTCGAACCGACGCGCGCCGCCCGCGGACGAAAGGAGAACGGATAGCGATGCTTCTCGATCGCACAGCAAGGTCCCTGTTGCTCACGGAGCTTGTCTCCGGCATGTGGCTCACCCTGCGCTATTTCTTCTCGCCGAAGGTCACGATCAATTACCCCTATGAGAAGGGGCCGATCAGCCCGCGCTTTCGGGGCGAGCACGCGCTGCGCCGCTATCCGAACGGCGAGGAGCGCTGCATCGCCTGCAAGCTCTGCGAGGCGATTTGCCCGGCCCAGGCGATCACCATCGAGGCCGAGCCGCGCGACGACGGCAGCCGCCGCACGACGCGCTACGACATCGACATGGTGAAATGCATCTATTGCGGCTTCTGCCAGGAGGCCTGCCCGGTCGATGCCATCGTCGAGGGGCCGAACTTCGAGTTCGCGACGGAAACGCGCGAGGAACTGCTCTACAACAAGGACAAGTTGCTCGCCAACGGCGACCGCTGGGAAGTGGAAATCGCCGCCAATCTCGCCGCCGATGCGCCGTACAAGTAGGCGCGGGCGGATCGTGACGCGGATCGTGACAGCAGGGCCAGGGGGAAGTCAGTGATTATCCAGGCGCTCGCCTTCTATCTATTCGCCGCCGTGGCCATTGCCTCGGGCGTGATGGTCGTCAGCGCCCGGAATCCGGTCCATTCGGTCCTGTTCCTTATCCTCGCCTTCTTCAACGCTGCCGCGCTCTTCGTGCTGATGGGGGCGGAGTTCCTGGCGATGGTTCTGGTCATCGTCTATGTCGGCGCGGTCGCCGTGCTCTTCCTCTTCGTCGTGATGATGCTGGACATCAACTTCGTCGCGCTGCGCCAGGGCTTCCAGCAATACCTGCCGATCGGTGCGCTGATCGGTCTCGTGCTGGTGGCCGAGCTGGTGTTGGTTTTCGGCGCCTGGGTCGTAGCCCCGGGCGCGGAACTCGCGGCGACCGATCGCATTCCCGCGCCGGATCAGATCAGCAACGCCCATGCCATCGGTCTCGTGCTCTATACGAAATACGCCTATCTCTTCCAGGTCGCCGGTCTGATCCTGCTGGTCGCCATGATTGGCGCCATCGTTCTGACTCATCGCCAGCGCGATAACGTCAAGAAGCAGCGCATCTCGACTCAACTTGGGCGCCGCCGCGAGGACTCGGTCGAGGTCGTCAAGGTGCGCAGCGGGGAGGGCATCTGATGGAAATCGGCCTGGCCCATTACCTGACCGTTGCGGCGATCCTGTTCGCCCTCGGCATATTCGGCATCTTCCTGAACCGGAAGAACGTCATCATCATCCTGATGTCGATCGAACTCATGCTGCTCGCCGTCAACATCAACCTGGTCGCTTTCTCGGCCCATCTCGGGGATTTGGTCGGGCAGATCTTCGCCATGTTCGTGCTCGGCATCGCCGCGGCCGAGGCGGCGATCGGCCTTGCCATCCTGGTGGTCTATTTCCGCAATCGCGGGACCATCGCGGTCGAAGACCTCAACGTCATGAAGGGCTGAGGGAAGCGTGCTTTACGTCGCCTGCATATTTGCGCCGTTCCTCGGCGCCTCGATCGCCGGGTTGCTCGGCCTGTTCGGCAAGATCTCGGATCGGGGCGCGCAGATCGTTACCTGCGGCCTGATGGTGCTATCCGCCATCCTGGCGATTCCGATCTTCATAGAGGTGGCGCTCAACGGCCATCCGCGGGTCATCGAGTTCTTTACCTGGTTCGACGCCGGAACCTTCGAGGCGTCCTGGGGCCTGAAATTCGATACCCTGAGCGCGGTGATGGTTCTGACCGTCACCCTGGTCTCCTCGGCAATCCATATCTATTCGATCGGCTATATGGCCCACGATCCGCACAAGCAGCGGTTCATGGCCTATCTCAGCCTGTTCACCTTCTTCATGCTGACCCTGGTGACGGCGCCCAACTTCATGCAGCTCTTCTTCGGCTGGGAAGGGGTGGGCCTCGTCTCCTATCTGCTGATCGGCTTCTGGTTCGACCGGGAGAGCGCGAACGCCGCCTCGATCAAGGCCTTCCTGGTCAACCGGGTGGGCGATTTCGGCTTCGCCTTGGGCATCATGGGTGTCTTCCTGCTGTTCGGTTCGGTCGAGTTCTCGACCGTCTTCGCCGCCGCACCGGACAAGGTCGGCATGGGTCTCGAATTCCTCGATGTGAATTTCGACGCGCTGACCATCGTCTGCATCCTGCTGTTCGTCGGCGCGATGGGAAAATCCGCGCAGTTCCTCCTGCACACCTGGCTGCCCGACGCGATGGAGGGCCCGACCCCGGTCTCCGCCCTGATCCATGCCGCGACGATGGTGACGGCCGGTGTCTTCATGGTCGCGCGCCTGTCGCCCATGTTCGAATACGCCCCCGACGCCCTGATGGTGGTCGCCGTGGTCGGCGGCACCACCGCGATCTTCGCCGCGACCATCGGCATCGTCCAGAACGACATCAAGCGCGTGATCGCCTATTCGACCTGCAGCCAGCTCGGCTACATGTTCTTCGCCCTCGGCGTATCGGCCTATCCGGCGGCGGTCTTCCATCTGATGACCCATGCCTGGTTCAAGGCGCTGCTCTTCCTCGGCGCCGGCTCGGTGATCCATGCCGTGTCGGAGCAGCAGGATATGCGCCATATGGGCGGGCTCTATAAGAAAATTCCGGTGACCTACGCGATGATCTGGATCGGCAGCCTCGCCCTGGCCGGGGTTGGCATTCCGGGCCTCTTCGGCTTCGCCGGGTTCTATTCGAAGGATGTGATGCTCGAGGCGGCCTGGGGTGCGCATACCGGGGTCGGCCAATACGCCTTCTGGATGGGCATCGCGGCGGCCGCGCTGACCGCCTTCTATTCCTGGCGCCTGATCTTCCTGACCTTCCACGGCAAGCCGCGCATGGACGAGGAGACCAAGGCCCATATCCACGAATCGCCCAAGGTCATGACCGTGCCGCTGATGTTCCTGGCGATCGGCGCGATCTTCGCGGGGGTGATCGGCTACGCCATGTTCGTGGGCGAGGATATGCACGCCTTCTGGGGCGACTCGATCCTGATCCTGCCGGCCAATAACTCGATCGAGGCGGCCCATCATTCACCGCTCTGGGTCGTGCTGCTGCCGCTGATCATGGGCATCCTGGGCATCGCCCTGGCCTTCTATCTCTACATGACCCGGCCGGACCTGCCGGCGCGCATCGCGGCCCGGTTCCGTCCGGTCTATCTGTTCCTGTTGAACAAGTGGTATTTCGACGAGCTGTACGACTTCCTGTTCGTGCGGCCCGCCAATGCGCTCGGCCGGGGGCTATGGAAGTCGGGCGACGGCGCGGTCATCGACGGGGTGGGGCCGGACGGCATCGCCGCCGCGTCGGTCGCCATCGCGCGGCGGGCGAGCAAGCTGCAGAGCGGGTATGTCTATCACTACGCCTTCGCAATGCTCATCGGGGTGGTGGCTCTGATCACCTGGTATCTCTACGCGCGGGCGGCTTAAGGCCATGCAGGACATTCCCATTCTTTCCGTCGTCACCTTCCTGCCGTTGGTCGGCGCCTTGCTGGTGCTGGTCATCCGGGGGGAGGAGGCCGATGTCGCGCGCAATGCCCGCTGGGTCGCGCTCTGGACCTCGCTCTTCACCTTCGTCGCCTCGCTCTATATCTGGTTCGGGTTCGAGCGTGGCGTCGCCGGCTTTCAGTTCGAGGAACAGGTTGCCTGGCTGCCCGATTTCAACATCAGCTATCACTTGGGCGTGGACGGCATTTCGATGCCCTTCGTCTTGCTCGCGACCCTGCTGACGCCGATCTGCATCCTGTCGAGCTGGGAGGCCGTCCAGACGCGCGTGCGCGAATACATGATCGCCTTCCTGGTGCTCGAAACCCTGATGATCGGCACCTTCTGCGCGCTCGATCTCTTCGCCTTCTACATGTTCTTCGAGGGCGTGCTGATCCCGATGTTCCTGATCATCGGCATCTGGGGCGGGCCGCGCCGGGTCTACGCGTCGTTCAAGTTCTTCCTCTACACCCTGCTCGGCTCGGTCCTGATGCTGCTGGCCATGCTGGCGATCTATTTCGAGGCGGGCTCCTCCGACATTCCGACCCTGATGGCCTACGGCTTCCCCGAGGAAATGCAGACCTGGCTCTGGCTCGCCTTCTTCGCGTCCTTCGCGGTGAAGGTGCCGATGTGGCCGGTCCATACCTGGCTGCCCGACGCCCATGTCGAGGCGCCGACGGCCGGCTCGGTGATCCTGGCGGGCGTGTTGTTGAAGTTCGGCGGTTACGGCTTTCTGCGCTTTTCGGTGCCGATGTTCCCGCTGGCGACCGATTTCTTTCTGCCCCTGGTCTTCGCCCTGTCGGCCGTGGCGGTGATCTACACCTCGCTCGTCGCCCTGGCGCAGGAGGATATGAAGAAGCTGATCGCCTATAGTTCGGTTGCCCATATGGGCTTCGTGACCATCGGCATCTTCGCCCTCAATATGCAGGCCGTGGAAGGCGCGATCTTCCAGATGTTGAGCCACGGCGTCGTCTCCGCCGCGCTCTTCCTCGTCGTCGGCGTGATCTACGACCGGATCCATTCGCGCCAGATCGACCGCTACGGCGGCCTGGTCCATCGGATGCCGGTCTACGCAGCCGTCTTCATGGTCTTCATGCTGGCAAGCGTCGGGCTGCCGGGCACCAGCGGATTCATCGGCGAAATCCTGGTCATGGTCGGTGTCTTCCAGGTCAGCACCTGGGGCGCCTTCCTGATCGCGACCGGCATGGTCCTGGGCGCGGCCTACATGCTCTGGCTCTACCGCCGGGTGATTTTCGGCAAGCTGACCAAGGCCGATCTGATGGATATCGCCGACCTCAACCGGCGTGAAATCCTGGTCTTCGCCCCCTTGCTCGCCATCGTGCTGTGGATGGGCATCTACCCGACCTCCTTCATCGAGGTGATGGAGCCGTCGGTCGAACTTCTCCTCGGCAATTATCAAGCTGCCTTGGCCGCGGGTGATGCCCCGTCCGCCCTGGCCGTGCGCTAGGGGAGGGCGAGACGATGGATTCCCTCACCATGATGCCGGCCCTGCCGGAAATCTTCCTGGCCGTGGCCGGCATGGCGCTGCTGATGTTCGGCGTGTTCCAGGGCGACAAGTCGCGCCATTGGATGACCTGGGCCGTGGTCGCCTGTCTCGTGATCGCGGGGGCAGCCGTGCCCCAGCTCGCGGATGGCCGCTCCCTGGCCTTCGGCGGGCTCTTCATCACCGACCCCTTCGCCGTCTTCATGAAGGAACTGGTGCTGATCGGCGCGGTGCTGGCCCTGATCATGGCGACGGGCTTCAACGAGCGCGAAAAGATCGCCCGTTTCGAATTCCCGATCCTCGTGCTCTACGCGACCGTCGGCATGTTGCTGATGATCTCGGCGAACGACCTGATCGCGCTCTATGTCGGTATCGAGCTGCAGAGCCTTTGCCTCTATGTCCTCGCCGCCTTCCGGCGCGACACGGGGCGGTCGTCCGAAGCCGGGCTCAAATATTTCGTGCTGGGCGCGCTGTCCTCGGGAATGCTGCTCTACGGCGCTTCGCTGATATACGGTTTCGCCGGCACGACCCGTTTCGACGGTCTGGCCGAAGTTCTGGCCGGCAACGATATCAGCCTGGGCCTGATCGTCGGCATCGTGTTCCTGATCGCGGGCCTGGCCTTCAAGGTCTCGGCTGTGCCTTTCCATATGTGGACGCCCGACGTCTACGAAGGGGCGCCCACCCCGGTCACAGCCTTCTTCGCCTCGGCGCCCAAGATGGCGGCCATGGCCCTGTTCATCCGGGTGATGATCGAGCCCCTGGGCGAAGCCGCGACCGATTGGCGCCAGATCATCGTCTTCATCTCCATCGCCTCGATGCTCCTGGGCGCCTTCGCGGCGATTTGGCAGACCAATATCAAACGCCTGCTCGCCTATAGTTCGATCGGCCATATGGGCTACGCGCTGATCGGCCTCGCCGCGGGCACCGAAGAGGGCGTGCGCGGCATCCTGGTCTATCTGGCGATCTATCTGCCCATGGTGATCGGCACCTTCGCCTGTGTCATGTGCATGCGCCGCCAGGGCCGGATGGTCGAAGGCATCGAGGATCTGGCCGGCATCGCGCGGACCAATCCGGGCATGGCCCTGGCTCTCGCGATCTTCATGTTCTCGATGGCGGGCATTCCGCCGCTCGCCGGCTTCTTCGGCAAGCTCTACATCTTCCTGCCGGCGATCGAGTCGGGCCTCTACACCCTGGCCGTGATCGGCGTGCTGTCGAGTGTCGTCGGCGCCTTCTACTATCTGCGCATCGTCAAGCTGATGTATTTCGACGAGGCGAGCGAAGCCTTCGACCGGCCGATGGGCCGCGAATTGAGCCTGATCCTGGTGGTCACGGGCGTCTTTACCCTGTTCTTCTTCGTCTCGCCCGAACCTCTGGTCGGGAATGCGGCCGCGGCGGCGGCTGCTCTGTTCGGGGGATGACGCGGCGGACGGGATTGGAAGACAACCCGATCCTGCCGCCGGACTTCGATCTGGTCACGCTGGAGACGGTCGATAGCACCAATGCCGAAGCCATCCGCCGGGCCGAAGCCGGGGCCGGGGACGGCACACTGGTCTGGGCGCGGACCCAGACGGCGGGCAGGGGGCGCCGTGGGCGCGCCTGGACTTCTCCTCCCGGCAATCTATATGCCACTCTTCTGCTGCGACCCGATTCCGCGCCGGGCGTCGCGGGACAGCTTGGTTTCGTCGCCGGTCTGGCCTTGCGCCAGGCCATCGTCGAGACGATGCCCGGCGCCGGCGGGACCGAACTGAAATGGCCGAACGATCTGGTGTTCGAAGGGCGTAAGCTCGCGGGGATCCTGCTCGAATCCCGGATCTCGAGTGGGCGAAAGCTCGACTGGTTGGTGATCGGCACGGGCGTTAACGTGGCGAGCCATCCGGAGGATGCCGAGCGCCCGGCGACAAGCTTGGCGTCGATTGGCGCACCACCGACCGTCCTGGCCCTCCTGTCCGCCTATGGCCGGGCCATGGCCGCATGGCTTTCGCGCTGGCGGGACGAGGGCTTCGCGCCGGTACGTTCCGCCTGGCTGCGCCACGCCGCCGGTCGCGAGCTCGTGTTGCAGGCGCGCCTTGCGGATGAGGTTGTCGAGGGACGCTTCGCCGATCTGGATGAGACGGGCGCCCTGGTTTTGGAACTGCCGGACGGCGCCATGCGCCGGATTCTGGCCGGTGAAGTTTTTGCCTTGCCGAGATAAGACCCGAGAAAGATCAAATGCTGCTCGCCATCGACTCAGGAAACACCAATATCGTCTTCGCCCTCTACGACGGCGAGGTACAGCGCGGCCAATGGCGCGCGTCGAGCGATTCCCACCGCACGGCCGACGAGCACGCGGTCTGGCTGATGGCCTTGATGGCGCTGCAAGGGGTCACCCCGGGCGATGTCTCGGGCGCGATCATCGCCAACGTGGTGCCGGCCAATGCAAGGGCGCTCGAAACCCTGTGCCGCCGGTATTTCCGGACCGACCCGGTGGTGGTGGGGGCCAAAGGTGTCGATCTCGGCTTGGCGGTTCTGCTCCCGAACCCTGCCGAAGTGGGCGAAGATCGGTTGGTCAATGCCGTGGCCGCGCAGGCCCGCTATCCGGGTGAGAAGATCATCGTTGATTTTGGCACGGCCACGACCTTCGACATCGTGGATGCCGAGGGCAGCTATATCGGTGGCGTCATCGCCCCCGGTGTGAACCTGTCCTTAGAGGCGCTTTATATGGCGGCCGCCCGCCTGCCGCGCATCGGTATCGCGCGGCCCGAACAGGTCATCGGCCGATCCACCGTTCCGGCCATGCAATCGGGTATTTTTTGGGGTTATGTCGGGATGGTCGAGGGGTTGGTTGCGCGCATTCGCGCGGAATACGGGGCGAAGGACCCGACCGTGATCGGCACCGGAGGGCTGGCTGTGCTCTTCGCCGATGCGACCGAGGCAATCGACCATGTTGATCCCGATCTGACCATGCGCGGCCTGCTGGAAATCTACCGCCGGAACCGCCCGAAATGACCGTGCCGCGCGACGACGAGCTGCTGTTCGTGCCGCTGGGCGGCTCGGGCGAAATCGGCATGAACCTGAATCTTTACGGCCATGCCGGTAAATGGCTGATGGTCGATCTCGGCATTACCTTCGCCGATGAAGACCTGCCGGGCATCGATGTGGTGATGCCCGATCCCAGCTTCATCGAGACCCATCGCAACGATCTGGTCGGCTTGGTGCTGACCCATGCCCATGAGGACCATCTGGGCGCGGTGCAGTATCTCTGGCCGCGCCTGCGCTGCCCTGTCTACGCCACGCCCTTCACGGCCGCCGTGCTGCGCCGCAAGCTGGCGGAATACGACCTCCAGGACGAGGTTCCGCTCCATATCATTCCGATGGACGCGAATTTCGAGCTGGGGCCGTTCCGCATCCAGCTTGTCACCCTGACCCATTCTATCCCGGAGCCCGAGGCCCTGATCATCCGCACGGATCTGGGCACCGTCCTCCATACCGGTGACTGGAAGTTGGACCCCGATCCCATGGTCGGCCCGCAGGCCGATGAGGCGACCTTGCGCGCCCTGGGGGACGAGGGCGTGCTGGCCATGGTCTGCGATTCGACCAATGCCTTGTCGCCCGGCCATTCCGGCTCCGAGGGCTCCTTGCGGGAAAGCCTGATCGAACTGGTCAAAGGCCTCGACCGGCGCGTCGCCATTGCCTGTTTCGCCAGCAATATCGCCCGGCTCGAAACGGTCCATGCGGTGGCCCAGGCGACCGGCCGCCATGCCGCTCTCGCGGGACGTTCGCTCTGGCGGATGCTCGAGGCGGCGCAGGAAACCGGCTATCTCGACGGGCTGAACTTCCTGAGCGATGCCGAGGCCGCCTATATGCCGCCCGAGCGGGTGCTGATCGCCTGCACCGGCAGCCAGGGCGAGCCGCGCTCGGCCCTTTCGCGCATCGCCAATGACGACCACCCGCATATCACCCTCAATGCGGGGGATACGGTGGTTTTCTCCTCGCGCATCATCCCGGGCAACGAGAAATCGATCTTCGCGCTCCAGAACCAGCTGGCAGGGATGAATGTCGATATCGTCACCGAGAAGGACCATTTCGTCCATGTCTCCGGCCATCCGAACCGCGACGAGTTGACGCGCATGTATCAATGGGTGCGCCCGGAAATTTCGGTGCCGGTCCACGGCGAACTGCGCCATATGCAGGCCCATGCCGTCCTGGCGCGCGACTGTCAGGTGCCCCTGGCGATCGAGCCCTATAACGGTTCGATCGTCCGCCTCGCACCCGGCCCCGCCGGCATCATCGGCGAAGTGCCCGCCGGGCGCCTGGCTCTGGACGGCACCAAGCTGGTGCAGGTCGAGGGCACGGCGATCCGCCAGCGGCGCCAGATAGGCTGGAACGGCTCCGCGGTAGCGACACTGGTCGTGGACGCCGAGGGACATCTGCTGCGCGATCCCCAATTGACGGTTCACGGCCTTTCCGACAGCCCGGAGGCATCTGGCGTGGAGGAGGCGATCCTGGCCGTCCGCCTCGCCGTCGAAGGGATGCGTCGGCGCGAGCGCAAGGACGACGAAGCCCTGCGCGAGACGGCCCGGCGCGCCGTGCGTCGCTCCCTGCGCGACAGCCACGGCAAGCGCCCGCCGACCGATATCCACATCGTGCGCGTCTAGGCGCGTCGTCCGCCCGACCTATATGGTGAATGCATGATCGGAAAGCTCAACCACGTCGCCATTGCCGTGCCTGATCTGGCCGCCGCCGCAGCGGTCTACCGCGACCAGCTCGGCGCCCGGGTCTCGGACCCTGCGGCCATGCCGGAACACGGCGTGACCACGGTTTTCGTGAACCTGCCCAACACCAAGATAGAGCTGTTGGAGCCCCTGGGCGACAGCTCGCCAATAGCCGGCTTTCTGGCGAAGAACCCGGCGGGCGGGATGCATCATGTCTGCTACGAGGTCGAGGATATCCTGGCCGCCCGCGACCGTCTGAAGGCCGCCGGCGCGCGCGTGTTGGGCGATGGCGAGCGGCGCATCGGGGCCCATGGCAAGCCGGTCCTGT
>JAQCGR010000398.1 GCA_027619995.1 Pseudomonadota bacterium
CCTCCCACGCCTCCGGCGCGGGTGCCTCCCTCTCCTCCCCAGATGGGGAGGAGAGGGTTGGGGTGAGATGGGGGTGGCACCGGCATGGCGTCAGAACGGAAACGGGGCGTGACTGTTCGGTTTGGCGGATACGGCACGGCCCATCCCATGGGAAATCTCCGCTAACCGCTTGACTTCCTTGGCCTCCGCGCTGCTTTTCCGAGCCGGTCGGGGCGTTGGCCCTGTCCTGGCGGCGTGTTATGGTCCGCGATCATTTCGGCTGGCAGCGACCGACGCCTTGGCCTCTTCCCGATCCAAATCCATCCGCCTGGACGACAACACAATCGGACTCGTCCGCCGACTCCTGCAGAATCACGTCCGGCCCCATTACTGGCGGATCGGCGGGGCGCTGATCTGCATGGCGATCGCCGCGGCCTCGACCGCCGCTCTCGCCAAGCTGATGGAGCCGGTGCTCGACGACGTGTTCTTCAATCGCGACCAGGGCCGCCTGGTCGCCGTCGGGGCCATGGTGCTGACGACCTTCCTGGCCAAGGGCATGGGCACCTTCGGCCAATCGGTGCTGATGAATTTCGTCGGCTTCAAGATCATCGCCGATTTCCAGGAGCGCATGTTCGCCCATCTGATGCGGGCCGATCTGGCCTTCTTCCACGCCAATAGCGCGGGCGGGCTGGTCTCGCGCTTCATCAACGACGTCCAGGTCCTGCGCAAGGCGGTCTCCGACACCCTGACCGGGATCGGCAAGGACACGCTCACCCTGGCCTTCCTGATCGCCGTGATGTTCTACCAGGACTGGGCCCTGGCCATCGTCGCCTTCTTCGCCTTTCCCACGGCGGTCCTGCCGATCGTCAAGATCGGCCGGCGGATGCGCCGGGTCTCGGCCACCACCCAGGACGAGATCGGCGATCTTTCGACCCTGCTGGACGAGGCCTTCCAGGGCGTCCGCCATGTCAAAGCCTACGGCATGGAGGAATACGAGAAGCGCCGCGCCAATGCCGCGATCCAGAGCATCTTCCGCCTGCTGTTCAAGGCGACGACGACGCGCGCCCTGACCCATCCGATCATGGAGACCCTGGGCGGCATCGCCATCGTCGCGGTGATCTATTACGGCGGCACCCAGGTGATCGAGGGCACGAAGACGCCGGGCACCTTCTTCTCCTTCATGACCGCACTGCTGTTGGCCTATGAGCCGATGAAGAAGCTGGCGAATCTGAATGCCAATCTGCAGGAAGGCCTGGCCGCCGCGCAGCGCATCTTCACCCTGATCGATGTCGAGCCCGAGATCGTCTCGGCCCCGGGCGCGCCGCGCCTGGCGGTCGCCGGCGGCGAAGTGCGCTTCGAGGCGGTGAATTTCGGCTACGCGGCAGATCATCCGGCGCTCGAATCCGTCGATCTGCTGGTGCCCGCCGGCAAGACGGTGGCCCTGGTCGGTCCTTCCGGCGCGGGCAAATCCACCGTCCTCAACCTGATCCCGCGCTTCTACGACGTCGAAGGCGGCCGGGTGCTGATCGACGGCCAGAATGTGCGCGAGGCCGATATCTCCTCCCTGCGCGCGGCCATCGGCCTGGTCAGCCAGGAGATCGCCCTGTTCGACGACACGGTGCGCGCCAATATCGCCTACGGTCGGCCGGAAGCGAGCGAGGCGGAGATCGTCAGCGCCGCGGAACAGGCCGGCGCGCATGACTTCATCAGCGGTTTGCCGGCGGGCTATGACACAAGGGTCGGCGGGCGGGGCGTGAAACTGTCGGGCGGCCAGCGTCAGCGCCTGGCGATCGCCCGCGCCATGCTGAAGAACGCGCCGATCCTGCTGCTCGACGAGGCGACCAGCGCGCTCGACGCGAACACCGAGCGCCAAGTCCAGGCCGCGTTGAAGGAACTGATGCGCGGACGCACGACCCTGGTCGTCGCCCACCGGCTTTCGACCGTGCGCGACGCCGATATCATCTATGTGATGGAAGCCGGAAGGGTGATCGAAGCCGGCAGCCATGGCGAGCTGATGGCGCTCGGCGCGACCTATGCCCAGCTCTACGCCCTGCGGGCGGAAGAGGACATGTCGATCGAGGCCGCGACGGACGGCCCGGAGGCGGATGCCGACACCGATCCCGCCTCCGATCCTTTATCCCCTGGGGCGCGGACGGCCCGCGCCCGGGCCTGAGCCATGCGCCTGCTTCGCGGCCTGCACCGCAAACCGCCCGTCCGCCGCGCGATCGCCGCGCTGGTCGCGGGCTATATCCGCCTGGTGCACGCGACCAGCCGCTGGACCATGCTAGGCGAGGAACATGTGCGCGCCTGCCGCGCCGAGAACGCGCCCTTCCTCTTCTGCTTCTGGCATGGCCGCATGGCGATGCTGCCGCCCGCCTGGCCGGACCGTCGCCCGGTGCGGATGCTGATCTCACGCCATGCCGACGGGTTGCTGATCGCCGAGGTAATCCGGCGTTTCGGCATCGGCACCGTCGCCGGCTCCTCGACCAAGGGTCGGGTCGCGGCCGTGCGCGAAATCCTGCGCCAAATCGAATCGGGGGTCTGTATCGGCATCACCCCGGATGGGCCGCGTGGGCCGCGCATGCGTGCCCAGCCCGGCGCAATCGCCCTGGCCAAACGCTCGGGCGCGCCGATCCTGCCCGCGGCCTATAGCGTGCGGCGGCGCAAGGTGCTGGGCAGCT
>JAQCGR010000044.1 GCA_027619995.1 Pseudomonadota bacterium
GAACGGAAGCGTCGTGCCAATCATCCTTCGAGACGCTCGCTTCCGCGAGCTCCTCAGGATGAGGAGGTGTAATCCTTCAACCTCACCCTGAGGAGGCCCGCAGGGCCGTCTCGAAGGGCTTGCTCGTCCATTCCAATAGTCTGATAAACGAAAAGCGCTGACCCGTCTGGGCCGGCGCTTCGCGTTTGGCGGTCTGGTTTCTTTGGGTTGGCGTCAGTCGCCGAACAGGCCTTTGACCTTGCCGAGGGGGCTGCTGTCGCCGCCTTCCTTGGTGGCGCCGGCATCGTCGCCGCCGCCGGTCAGGCCCTTGAGCATGCCTTCCGCGCCCTTGGTGACGTCTTCCGTCGCGCCATCGAGGGAGATGCCCTCGCCCAGCTTCTCGACCTGATCGAAAACTTGGAGGGGTCCTTGAGGGCATCGCCCAATATCCCCGCAAGATCGGGCTCGTAGCTCAGGTCGTGCCAGGGGCCGGAAACCACGATCGGCACCATGATCCCGGTGGCGTCGTCGCTGCCGCCCTGGCCAGTCCCGGTCTCGGCGACCTTGGGCTCGACCCGGTAATCCACGGTGCGGGCTGGCATATCGACCGTGCCCGACCCGGCGATCCGGAACAGCGGCGCCTTCATCGCCAGATCGTCGTTCTGCAGGATGCCGTTGACGATGGTGAAGGTGCCGCTCAATTCGGCGAAGTCGGTCTTCTGGGTTTCCTTGGCGCTGGAATCGAGGAAGGCCGAGCCGACATTGCGCAGCATGGCGCCCAGATTGATGCCCTTGATGGCGCCGTCCAGGAAGGCCATGTCGCCATTGCCGTTCAGGTTCTCGACGATCTGGCGCTGGCTTGCGCCCTTGCTGGTCACCGCGAAGCTACCGTTGGCCGTGCCGGACAGGGTGTCCGAATCGGCCGCGGCCACCAGAAGGGGTTCCGCCTGGACGCCGGACAGGTCGAAATTCATCGCCAGGGTCGGCACCTCGCCGCGGGCATTGAGTTCGACCTTGCCCTTCGCATTGCCGTCATAGAGGGCCATCTCGGCCAGTTCGACATTGAGTTGCCCATCCGTGAGCTGGACTCGAACGCTGCTCTTGCCGATCTCGAACTTCTGGAAGCGGATGCCGCCCGCCTGGAAGGTCAGGTCCGCATTGGCCGCGTTCAAGCCGTCGCTCCAGCCTTCCGGCGCGGCCGTGCTGCCGCCGCTCGCGGGGGCTGTCGTGCCGCTGCCGCCCGATGCCGCGCTGTCTCCGCCGCCGCCCTAAACGGGCTCGGGGAGATAGGGATTCACATCCAGCATCTCGACTGTCAAAGCGGCGACCACGGTCGGCTTCGCGCCGCCGGTTTCGAGGGTGAGTTCGCCGTTGCCTTTGATCTCGTCGAAGGCGATGGCCGCGTTGCGGAAGCCGATCTTCGATCCCGCCATATCCAGGTCGCCCTCGACTTTGAAGGGGCCGAAGCCGTCACCGTCGACATCGAGCGGCGAGCCGCCCCAGGCCGCGAGGTCGCGGACCGAGGGCACATCGATCTTCACATGGCCGGCCGCCTTGGTTTCGCCCGCCATCTGGGCCGTGCCGTCGAAGGTCAGGTTCAGGATCGCGGAGGTGATTTCCTCGGACACCTTGGCCTGGCGCCCTTCCATCAGGTCGCGCGGCGTCTCGACGCGTGTCTTGATCGCGAGTTCCTGGCTGTTGCGGGTCAGGGTGCCACTCATCTCCATCACGCTGTCGAGGTCGGGCAGCGAAATCTCCATCGTGATATCGCTGATGATCTCTTCCGTGCCGGTCGCGCCGTCCCAATAGCTGACGCGGCCATTCTCGATCCGGACCTCGCCGAGGCGGATCGCCGGTGCCGAGCCGCCGCCGGATGCGGATTGCCCGCTCGATGCCGCCCCGCTGCCCGAGGAGGCCGCGCCACCGCCTGTCGCGGGCTTCACGTCGCCCATCACCCAATTGCCCTGACCTTGGGCATTCTTCTCGATGTTGATCATGGGTTCGACCAGGATGAACTTGTCGACCGCGATTCCGCCGGAGAGGAGCGGCATGAGCTGCAGATCGACCGTCAGCTGTTTCATGGTCGCCATCTGATCGGCACGCCCGCCGGGCGCGTTGCCGAAGCTTACGTCCTCGATCTCGATGGCCAGGTTCGGCAGGACCGACACGCTGACATCGCCGTTGATCTTGAAGGTGCGGCCGGTCGCGGCCTCCACCTGCTTGGAGATTTCCGCCTTATAGGTCTCGACCGGCACCATGGTCGGGATGATCACGACGGCGGCGATCAGCAGGACCACCAAGACGCCTAGGCCGATCAGCACTTTTTTCATCAGGGGCTCCCCCATTAAATTCATCTGCAGATTTATCTGCGGTTTTGTCTGCGGATTGATCCGCGGTCGCGGTTGCGCGCCCGATTGCGGCAATCCGGTTATTCTGGGCCGGTTGGCCAACCCGCTCTCCTACAGCAAGGGACGGGCCAAGGCGCAGTATAGAGGAAAAACCGGGGCAATTTCATGGCTGTCGGCCCGGAGACCTGCGCCCTGTGCGGGCGGCCCTTCGGCGATCGGCGCGAAAAGCACCATCTCATCCCGCGCAGCCAGGGCGGGCGCAAGACGGTGGAACTCCACCCGATCTGCCACCGCAAGGTCCATGCGACCCTGACCGAACGCGAATTGCGCGACGACTTCGATACGATCCCGCGCCTGCGCGGCCATCCCGATATCGCGCGCTTCCTCGTCTAAATTGCCGGGAAGCCGCCGAATTTCCACAACCGGACCTCGACCAGCCGGCGGATCAAGGCGCGCCGTTGAACGGGACTGCATTCTGCGGGGCGCGATGGCTATTCGCTGGGCCGGCGCCGGATGCTCAGCCCGGCGGCGGCGAGGCTCAGCCAGCCGAGCAGGAAGGCGAGGCCGCCGACCGGAACCAGGGCCGGCACGGGCGCCGCGCCCGTCCAGGCCTTGAGGTAGAGCGAGCCTGAAAAAAGCACGAGGCCGAGCAGGAAGCAGGCCCCGGCCAGATGCGGCAGAAACCGCACCCTGCCGGCCAGGCCGCGCTCCGCCAGCCAGGCCACGGATAGCAGCGCCGGAATATGCCAGAGGTGATAAGTCTGGGCCGTGTCGAACAGGCGTTGCGCTTCGGGCGTTGCGTCGGCGAAGGCATGGGCGCCGAACGCCCCGAGGGCGACCGCCAGGGCGCCGCCGATACCCGCCAGAACGAGCCAATATCTCCACATCGCAAGCCTCTCCCGTAACGGCGCCGCGCCACCTGGCTTCACAAAGCTTGCTGGCGAAGGCGTGAACCGATTTCATGGCGATCGACCATAAGTACAGGAACAGGAGCCTAGCATGGCCGATCGTATCGGTTTCGTCGGATTGGGCCGCATGGGCGGGCCGATGGCCAAGAACCTGGCGCGCAAGCAGATCTCCCTGACCCTCTTCGATATTTCGGAGGCGCGCATGGACGATGTGGCCGGGGTCGGCGGACGCAAGGCCGGCAGCCTGGCCGAACTGGCCGCGGAATCCGATATCGTCGTGACCATGCTGCCGGGACCGCCCGAGGTTCAGGCCGTCGTCCAGGGCGCCGGCGGCGTGCTGGAGAACCTGAAAAAGGGCGCTCTGATCCTGGACATGTCCACGGTGCTGCCCCAGACCACGGACGCCCTCGCCGCCGCCTGCGCCGAAGCGGGCGCGGAATTCGTCGATGCGCCGGTCGGTCGCCTCGCCAGCCATGCCCAGAAGGGCGAAAGCCTGTTCATGGTCGGGGCGAGCGATGCGGGGTTCGAGCGGGTGAAGCCGCTGCTCGAGGCGATGGGCACGACGATCCATCGTTGCGGCGGCCCCGGTTCGGGTACCCGGACCAAGCTGGTGAACAACTTCCTGGCCATCACCTCCTGCATGATGAATGCCGAGGCGATGGCTCTGAGCCAGGCCTTCGGCCTCGACCTTCCGACCACCCTGGACGTGATCCACGGCACCACGGCGACCAACGGCCAGCTCAAGATCAATTACGCAACCAAGGTTTTCCGGGGCGATACGGAGCCGGGCTTCGCCATCGATCTGGCCCATAAGGACCTGTCCCTGATCCTGGACAGCGCCAATCGCGAGCAGGTTCCGCTGCCGATCGTGGCCAGCGCGCGCGAGAGCCTGAGCCAGGCTCGGGCGGCCGGCTGGGGCGGCAAGGATTTCTCGGCGCTCTGCGATTTCTGGTGCGAGCGGGCGGGGGTCGAGAAGGCGCGGCTCGTCGAGTGAGCCCAGGCCGGATCTCGACAAGTCGGCGGTGGGCGGGCCGACCTTGGTCGCCCTGTTGGTCTATTCGAGGCCCGCGACCAGGGCGGCGGCCTCCTCGTCCGTCTTGTGCGGCGCGACCGGGCCGGACTGGTTGAGGGCCTTCCAAACGAAGGCGGCGGCGGCCATCGTGCCGTTCTTGAGTTCGCCGACGGGCGCCTTGTCGCGCGTATCGGCGGGGGTGAGAATCAGGCCGACCCGGCTGTCCGGTTCGTCGAAACCGGCGACCAGACGCATCGCCGGGATGCCCCGGCGGGCGTAGTTGTAGTGGTCGGAATTGCGCTTGGGCGGACGGACGATGCGAAAGCCTTGGCCGATCTCCGCGCCGACTCCGCGCACCCAGTCCTCCAGCTCGACATAGCCGCTGGTCAGGCAGGCCAGGTTCGGGCTGCCCGCGATCGTGTCCAGGTTGACGTTGACGGCGATGGCGCGCCGCTCGGCCTCGGTCAGGTCGTTGACGTAGCGGTAGGAGCCCAACAGCCCCCATTCCTCGGTCGTGTAGAAGCTGACCCGCAGGCCGCGTTCGCAGTCCCCGACGACGGGGGCGAGGGAGCGCAGGATCTGCAGGATGGCCGCCGCGCCGGTGGCATTGTCCAGGGCGCTTTCGGCCAAGTCGTGGCCGTCGTAATGGGCCGTCAGGGAGACCCATTCGGGGCCTTTGCCCGGAATCTCGGCGATCAGGTTAACGCTCTTTTCGGTGCGCCGCTCGGCCTCGACCTCGATCCGCACCCGGGCGTGGGAGCCGTCCGGGCGCCGGCCCAGCAGGGCGGCACCTTCATAGGCCAATCCGGCGGCCGGGATGTCCTCGGGGATGTTCAGGGCGCAATAGCCGGTGGCGACCAACTGGCCCGGTGAGGGATAGGCGAGCAGATAACCGACCGCGCCGAATTCCCGCGCCCAACGGTATTTGACCATGCGGTGCACGGTGTCCGTCCCGAAGGGATAGTCCTGGCGCACCAGGGCGATACGGCCGCGAATCTGGTCGGCGGCCCCTTCGAAATCGGCCCTCTGGCCGCGGCCCAGATCGACCACTTCACCGGTCAGCCCACCCGGAGGGGTGTCCTTGGACCAGATCAGGGCATGGCAGGGCAGGGCTTTCTCGCCGTCGCCGAGCACGGTGACCCGGTTCGTCTTGCGGCCCCAGACCTCGTAGTCGAAGACATATTCGTCGCGCCCGATGCCGGGGATCTCGGCCAGCTTTTCGCGCAGGAAGTCGCGGGCCATGGCCTCGCTCTCCGTGCCGCAAAATCGGCCGCCGGTATCGCACAGGGCCTGGAAATCCCGGATCAGTTCGGGCGCCCGCCAGATCGCCCCCAGCACGGCATCGCGCTTGTCCATTGCGTTACCCCTTTTCCCCCGTCCAGACTTGCCCCTCTATAGCACGCGTAGTCTGGGCATATCAGACTGGGGTTGCCAGGCAGGGGGAGAGAGCAGGTGACAGCGACGCGCTATCCGGATCCGGCGGCCGGGGGGACCCAGCCGGCCGCGCGGCCCACGGTCATGGGCATCGATCACATGGTATCGGCGGGCCATTACCTGGCGGCGGAGGCCGGCTTCGCGGTGCTGGAGGCGGGCGGCAACGCGGTCGATGCTGGGGTCGCGGCGGGTATCGCCCTGGGCGTCGTCCAGTCCGACCTGGTCAATGTCGCCGGGGTCGCCCCCATCCTGATCCGCATGGCGGAGACCGGTCGGGTGGTCTCGATCGCAGGGCTCGGCCCCTGGCCCGCCAAGACCGATGCCGCACGTTTCATCGGCGAGTTCGGCGGGACCATCCCCCTGGGCGTGCTGCGCATGGTGGTGCCGGCCGCGCCCGATGCCTGGATCACGGCCCTGGCCCGGTTCGGCACGATGCGCTTCGGCGAGGTCGCCCGCGCGGCGATCCGCCTCGCCCGCGACGGCTTCGTCATGTACCCCCTAATGGCCGAGATCGTCGCCATGCAGGCGGAGAATTACGCCCGCTGGCCGTCTTCCGCCACGATCTACCTGCCGGGCGGCAAACCGCCGGCGGTGGGCGAGCGGTTCGTCCAGGCGGATCTCGGCGCGACCCTCCAATTCATGGCCGATGAGGAGGCGGCCTCACGCGGCTCGCGCAAGGAGGGGCTCGAAGCCGCCCGCGCGGCCTTCTACACCGGGGATATCGCCGCCAGGATCGCCGATTTCGTGGCTTCGGAGGGCGGCTGGCTGGACCGCGCGGATCTGGCCGCCTATCGCTCCCCGGTCGAGGACGCGCCCTCGATCACCTGGCATGGCGCGACCGTCTATGGCTGTGGGCCCTGGTGTCAGGGCCCGGCCCTGCTGCAGGCCCTGAAACTGCTCGAAGGCTTCGACCTGCGGGTGATGGGCCATAACACGGTCGACATGATCCACACCGTTGCCGAGGCCCTGAAGCTGGCCTTCGCGGATCGCGAACGCTTCTATACCGATCCGGCCCATGTTCCGGTGGCGCTCGACCGGCTGCTCTCGGAGGGTTACGCGGCGGAGCGCCGGGCGCTGATCCGGCCCGGTGAGGCTTGGCCCGAGATGCCGCCGCCCGGCGAACTACTCGGCGGCTTGAAGGGCGGCCCCCAGGGACCCGACCTGGACACCTCCTATGTCGCGGTCGTGGATCGCCACGGCAATGCCTTTTCGGCAACACCCAGCGACACCTCCTACAGCGCGCCGGTGGTGCCCGGCACCGGCCTGGTGCCGTCGAGTCGGGGCAGCCAGTCCTGGGCCGATCCGGACCATCCCCGGGCCGTCGCACCCGGGCATCGGCCGCGCCTGACGCCGAACCCGGCCCTGGCTGTGCGCGAGGGCGCCTATGTCATGCCTTTCGGCACGCCGGGCGGCGATGTCCAGGTCCAGGCGATGACCCAGACTTTCCTGAACCTGGAAACTTTCGGCATGGAGCCCCAGCAGGCGGTCGAGGCGCCGCGCTTCGCCATGCACAGCTTCCCCAATTCCTTCGAGCCCCATGCCTATTACCCGGGCCGACTCACCCTCGAACAGCCCCTGTTCGACGAGCATGGCGCGGCGCTGGCCGCGCGCGGCCACAAGCCCGAGGCCTGGGCCGCAGGCACTTGGCGCGCCGGCGGCATGTGCTTGGTGCGCCATGACTTGAAGAGAAAGATTCTGGAAGGGGCGGCCGATCCGCGCCGGCCAAGTTACGCCTTGGGGTGGTAGAGAGCGGGCTCTACTGGAACTGCGGCACGACCTTGGTCATGAAATCCTCGATGGAGTCCATGATCTCGCCATGCGGGGTGCCGAAGCTGAAGTTGAGCTGCATCTCGTCGATATTCTGCTCGAAATAGAGGCCGAGTTTCTCGGCGACCTCCTCGGGCGAGCCAATCATCAGATTCCGCTCGATATCCTCCAAGGTGATGTCCGGCTCCATCGGGGCGATGTTGCCGCCCTTCACATGCCCTTCGCTCGAATAGACGTCGAGGAAGCGGACATGGCGGTCCATCGCGTCCTGAATCACACGGCGCTTCTGCGCCTCCGACCGGGTGACGAAGATCATCACCAGCATGGAGATCTTGAGGTGCGGCTTGTCCCGTGTCCGGATCGATTCCTGGAACGCGCCGGCCTGCATCTTGACCATCTCGACCGGGTTGCGCAGCGGCGTGGTCAGGACCGGCATGTTCAACGAGACGGCGTAGTCGATGGCGCCCGCACCCATGGCGGCGAACCAGACCGGCGGGTGCGGCCGCTGGATCGGGCGCGGCACGATCGTGGTCGGCGGGATCTTGTAGAACTGGCCGTCGTAGGACACGTCCTCCTCGCTCAACAGCTTGATCAGCAGATCGAGGGATTCGCGAAAGACGTCGGGGGACAGTTCGGGGTCCTTCTGGAACCGGGCGAATTCGTATCTGTAGGCGCCGCGTCCGACGCCGACTTCGATCCGGCCATTGGTCAGGCAGTCGGCCTGGGCGATCTCGCCGGCGAGTTGCAGCATGTCGCGGAAGGGAAGGATCGAGGTTGAGGTGATGATCCGGGCGTGTTTGGTGTGCTCCGCGACCTTGATCCCCGTGAGCAGGGCATTCGGGTGCATCAGAGCGTTGGTGAAGTGATGCTCGGGAATGGTGAAGGAGGTGAAGCCCAGATCCTCCGCCCATTGGGCCTCGCGGATCAGTTCGCGGTAGAGATGCTGGACCGGGCGGGAGATATCCCGAGCATAGCCGGGCAGGTAGTAACCGAATTCCATCGTGGCAGTCCCTCAGGCCTCTATCGCTGGCCGATGCGCTGCCATTCGTAGCAGGCGACCTTGTGTTCTTCGGAGATATTCTCCAGCGGCGGATGGGCCGTCTGGCAATGATCCACCCGATAGGGGCAGCGCGCGTAGTAGCGGCAGCCTACGGTCGTGCCGGTCGGATTGTAGGCCTCGCCGGCCTCCGCGATGGGCGCATTCGCGTCGTCCTTCGCGGTCGGCTTGAGGGTGCCGAGAAGCGCCTCGGTATAGGGGTGGCGCGGGTTCTCGTAGATCTCGTTCGTCGGCCCCAGTTCCAGCAGCTTGCCGAAATACATGACCCCGATCCGGTGGCACAGATAGCGCGCGACATGGAGATCGTGGGTGATGAAGACGATGGTCGTGCCCAGCTCTTCCTGAATGTCGCGGAAGAGATTGAGAATCTGGGAGCGGACCGAAACGTCGAGCTTGGACACCGCCTCGTCGGCCACGATCAGATCGGGCGACAGGGTCAGGGCGCGGCCAATGGCGACGCGCTGGAGCTGTCCGCCGGACAACTCATGGGGGTAGCGGTTCCGGAAGATCGGCGAGAGGCCGACCTGGGTGAGAATCTCGTCGACTTTCCGATCGACCTCGTCATGCCGGCAGACGCGGTGCAGAAGCAGCGGCGTCGCCAGGACCGTGCGCACGGTTTGACGCGGATTGAGCGAGGATGCCGGATCCTGGAAGATCATCTGCAGATCGCGCCGCAGGGCCTTGAGGGCGGAGCCGCGCAGTTTGGTGATATCCGTCCCACGGAAAAAGATGCTGCCCTGATGGGCGTCGTAGAGGCGCAGGATCGCCTTGCCGATGGTGGTCTTGCCGCTGCCCGATTCGCCGACCAGGCCGAGAACCTCGCCCTTGCGGATATCCAGGCTGACCCGGTCCACGGCATCGAGATGCTTGGGCCCGTCCGACATGATGCCGCTCAGGCCGCCCCCCAGCTTGAAGCGAATCGTCAGATCGTCGATTCGCATCAGGGGCTCGTCGGCCCCCGCGATGCGGGCGTCAGCGGCCAGAGACATCGTCATCCTCATATAACAGACAGCGGACCTCGCGCCCCGGCAGGTCGAAGAGCGGCGGCCGTTCGACCTCACACCGTCCGAAGACATGCGGGCAACGCGGCGCGAAGACGCAACCGGGCGGCAGATCGCCGGGATGCGGCAGCTCGCCGGGGATTTCCTGAAGCCGCTCGCCCGATTTCACCTCCAGCGCCAGGGCGGTCGCCAGAAGTCCTTGGGTATAGGGGTGTTTGGGGTCGTCGAAGATCTCCCTGGTCGCGCCCAGTTCGACGATGCGGCCGGCATACATCACCGCGATCCGATCGCACAGCGTGGCGGCGATGGTCATGTCATGGGTGATGAAGATGAAGGCCGAATCCAGCCGTTTCTGGAGATCGCGGAACAGGTCCAGGATCTGGCGCTCGACGATGTTGTCGAGATTGGTCGTCGGCTCGTCGGCCAGGATCAGATCGGGTTCGAAGGCCAGAACCAAGGCGATCAGCGCCCGCTGCAGCATGCCGCCCGAAAGCTGGTGCGGATACTGGCCGAGGACATTCTCGCCATGGGCAATGCCGACATCGCGCATGAGGTTGATCGCCGCGTTGCGCCAGTCCTTCGCCCGTTGCGCATGGTCCGGCGATTTGACCGCCGTGCGCTCGAAGACCTGATGGAAATGCCACCCGACCTTCTTCGCCGGGTTGAAGGCCCCGGTGGGGTCCTGGAAGACGACGGCCATGTGGTTGCCGCGCAGCGCGCGGAAGGCCTCCTCGTCCATCCCGGTCACGTCGCGATTGAGGAAGTCGAATTTCTCCCATTTCGTCTCGGCGTTCTCGGGCAGAAGATGCAAAATCGACATGCCGGTCACGGTCTTGCCTGAGCCGGATTCGCCGATGATACCCAGCACTTCGCCCTTGCGGACCTCCAGGTTCACATCCTCGATGATCGGCAGGTAGCCGTCCGACATGCGGAAACCGGCGTTCAGGCCTCGGATGCGCAGGGCGACGTCATCGTTGCGTGCGGGGGTATCGGTCATGCCATCGACCTCTTGCGCAGGCGGGGGTCGAGGATATCACGCAGGCCGTCGCCCAGCAGGTTGAGCCCCAGGATAATGACCATAAGGGTCAGGCCGGTCAGGGTTATGACCCAGGGATGGGCCAGGAAATAGTCCTTGCCGTCGGCCATGACGACGCCGAGCGAGGGATCGGGCGGCTGCACGCCCAGGCCCAGGAAGGACAGGCCCGCCTCGATCACGATGCCGAAGGCGAACCCGACCGTCAGCTGGACGAACATGGGCGCGGCTATATTCGGCAGGATCTCGCGCAGCATGATGCGCAGATTGGACTGGCCCATCAGCCGCGCCGCCTGGACATAGGGCTCTTCCTTGACCGCCAAGGTCGTGTTGCGCGCCAGGCGGGCGAAGTTCGGCACATAGACCAAGGCGATGGCGAAGATCACCGGCTGGATGCCGAAGCCCAGGACCAGCATCAGGAACAGGGCCAGGACGAAGATCGGAAAGGCCATCAGAAGATCGACGAAACGCATGACGACCGGATCGACCCAGCGGCCGACGAAGCCGCTGGTCATGCCGATCAGGGTCCCCGCGGCGCCGCCCAGGCTGACGCCGATGATGGTGACGAGCATCGAGATGCGCGCGCCGTACAACACCCGGGCGAGCACGTCGCGCCCGACGGCGTCGGTGCCGAAGGGATGGGTCCAGGACGGCACTTCAAGGATCGCCATGAAATCCATGCCGTTGGGATCGTAGGGCAGGAAGGACGGCCCGAAGATCATCGCGAGGGCCATGAAGCCGATGATGGCCACGCCCGCGGTCGCGGAGCGGTTGCGCAGAATCTCTCTCGCCAGGCGCTTGGGGGAGAATGTGGATTCAGCCATCGCTCAATGAGTCCTGCGTGGGTCGAGGAAGGCGCAAATGATATCGACGATCAGATTCACGCCCAGGACGAAGACCAGGAAGGCGAGCATGCAAGCCTGCACCACGGCATAGTCCCGGCCGAAGGCGCCGTCGACCATCATCGAGCCGAGGCCGGCAATCCCGAAAATCCGCTCGATGATCACCGTGCCGCCGACCAGATAGCGAACCTGGACGCCGATCACGGTCACGAAGGGGATCAGGGCGTTGCGGAAGATATAGTGCATGTAGACGAAGGTGTCGCGGAACCCGAAGGATCGCGCCGCCGTGACATAGTCCTTCCGTTTCGTTTCCAGCAGGGCCGCGCGCAGAATGCGGGCAAAGACGCCGGCCATGGGTGCGGCGATCGCGAAGGCCGGCAGCGCGCCGTTCACCAGCGCGCCGGAGAAGGACTCCAACGGAGACGTGAACCCGAAGGCCGGCAGGACGCCGAGGCCGAGGGAGAAAACCAGGATCAGCACATAGCTCAGCCAGAAATCCGGCATCGAGATGCCGAGAATGGAGGCCGAAGTCGCCGCCGTGTCCGACATCCTGCCCTGGCGCAGGGCCGCGATCGACCCCGCGAAGAAGGAGATGACCACCGCGATTACCAGGGCATAGACGGCGATGAACAAGGTGTTGGGAAGGCGCTGGACCATCAGGTCCCAGACCGGGTAGCCCTGTGCCAGGGTGATCGATTTGCCGAAATCGCCCTGGGCGATGCCCGAGAGCCAGATCCAGAATTGGACAGGGAGGGGCTGGTCGAGGCCGTGCATACGCCGGAACGCCGCGACGTTTTCGTCCGTTGCGTTCTCGCCAAGCGCAGCGATGGCGGGATCGCCCGGGATGAGCTGCATCAGGATAAAGACGAACACCGCGCCGATCGCAATCGTGACCAGCGCGCCGCCAAGCCTGATTATGAGATACCAGATGAACCCCAACGCGGACGCCCCCTCCGTCCTGTGGCCGATGCCTGTGATTCGGAAAACGAATTCACCGAGGAGCCAGTCGGAACGGCACCCCTGCGGCATCTGCCATGAAATGAAAACCGCCCCGGCGCGGCGATCGCTGCCGCCGCGCCGGATGCGACTCTTCGGTGACGCCTAGCTCGGGACCGAGACCGGGCCGAGCTGGCTGCCCAGATGCTGGCCCGGGGTCGGGACGAAGCCCTCGACGCCCTTGCGCCACATGTTATGGGCATTGTTGTTGAAGGCGAAGATCACCGGGCAGTCCTCGACGATGAGGTCTTCGGCCATCCGGTACAGCTCGCCGCGCTTGACCGGGTTGAACTCGGACCGGCCGGCGTCGATCAGTTCGTCCACCTTGGTGTTCGAATATTTGTAGAAGTTGCGGCTGGCATCCGTGCGGAAGCAGTCGCCGATATATTCGTCGAGCTCCATGCGCCCGATCCAACCGGTGTTTTCGGCATCGATCTCCATGGCCTTGTAGCGCTGGAACGCCACGTTGGCATCCGTCACCTCGACGCTGAACTTCGTGTTGAGCACCTGGTTGACGTTGGCAACGAAGATTTCCGTCCACCGCTTCCACCAGCCCGAACCCCAGGTCAGGACGACGGCTTCGGTGCCTTCGCCGTATTTGCCCTTGGCCATCTCGGCGCGGGCCCGTTCCGGGTTGAACTGGCAGACCGGCCGCTCGTATGTGGCGTAGGCCGTCTTCAGATAGGACGGGATCGCGCCCTGCATCGGCGTGCCTTCGCCGAAGATGGCGGCTTTGACGACGGCCTCGCGATTGAACGCCATCGAGACCGCCCGACGGAAATTCGCGTCGTCGAACGGCGCCTTCGTCAGGTTGAGCGCGCAATAGCGCCAGTTGGCGCCGGCCATCCGGGAAATCGTGATGTTCGGATCGGCTTCGAGTTGCGGCGCGTCCGCGAAGGGGATCGTGCTGGCGACATCGATATCGCCGGCCAACATCGCCGTGCCGCCGCTGGTCTCTTCGGCGATCAGCAGAATGTCGCAGGACGCGACCTTGGGCTCGCCCGCGCGGAAATAATCGGTATGAGCGACCATTTCGAGCCGCTCGCTCGGCCGCCATTCCTTGATCTTGAACGGCCCGGTGCCGACCGGCGCCTTCGAAAAGGCCTCGGCGCCCATATCCTCGAAGGCCTTCTTGGAAATGATCTGGGAACCGGTGACGCCGTTGTGCAGATGGGTGATGACCGGAACGCTGGGCACCGACAGGCGCAGGACCACGGTGTATTTGTCGCGGGCCTCGACCTGTTCGATGGCTTGGAACTTCGCCCGGTTCGGCGACGCGGTCTCTTCGCTCAGCACGCGGTCGAGGGTGAACTTCACGTCCTCGGCGGTCAATTCCTCGCCGTTATGGAACTTCACGCCCTTGCGCAGCGCGAAGACATAGGTCGTGTCGTTCTCCTGACTGACCGATTCGGCCAGATCGGGCTCGACCGAGCCGTCGGGCAGAATGCGCATCAGGCCGTTGAACATGGCCGAGAGCGCCCAGAAGTCGGAGTTCAAACCGGCTTTCTGGGGGTCGAGTGTGTTGACCACGCTGAAGCCGATCAGGCCGACATTCAGATGGTTCTTGCCGGCGGCATTCGCCAGCCGGCCCCAGGTCGGCATCGCCGCGGCGGTGACGCCTGCGGCCGCACCGACCAGAAAGTTGCGCCGGCTGACGCCGGAAAATTTCGATGTGCCAGTCATAGTGATCGTCCTCCCTGAAGACAGAAACCGTTTAGCCCCGTTTCACAGCGCTGCCTCGTGACCTTGCGACGGCCCGGTTGGACGCAGTGTATCGCGCTCCCCTCTTTCTGCTTTGAAGCCGATTCGAGGGAACATTGCGTGAAAGTTTAGGCATTGCATGATTAGTCGGTCAAGAATTGCATGATTAGTCGGTCAAGAAATGGGATGCGGGCGCTGGCCATGCCCCGGCATGCTTGTGATAGCGTCGGTTCAAACGCGTTCGGATGGAGAGAGTGATGAAAGACAGTCTCGCGAAGCTGCACGATCGTGAATTTGATGTCGCCGTGGTTGGTGCCGGGATCAACGGCTGTGCCGCCGCGCAGGAGCTTGCGGCGGCCGGCTATTCGGTCTTGCTGGTCGACAAGGGCGATTACGGCGCAGGGTCGAGCAGTCGATCCACGCGCTTGCTTCATTGCGGGCTTCGCTATCTCGCGCCCGGCGGTTCGCCATACAGTTTCCTGTGGCAGCCCAAGAAGCTGCTCACGGCTGTTCGCATGACGCGGCAGACGATGCAGGCGCGGGCTGAATTCGTCGGCCATGCGGAGGCCCGCACGCGGCGCTTCACCTTCGGCTTTCCGGTCTGGCGCGGCATGGCTTACAAGCCGTGGCAGATCGATCTCGCCCTGCGCATCGTGGAGGGGGTCGGCCCCAAGGACGTGCCGCTCGACCGCAAATCCCTCGCCCCGGCGTAAGCCACAAGCGACCCGCTGTTCGGGAAGCTGCGCGACCAGGACAAGTTGGTCGGCATGAATACTTTCCGCGAATATCAGTTCAACTGGCCCGAAAGGGTCGCCACCGACATGGTGCTCGACGCGCGCCGCATGGGCGCCGAATGCCGCAACTACACCCCGGTCGAGGGGATGGCGCGGCAGGCCGATGGGCGCTGGGCGCTGACCCTCGCCGATGCCCTGGGGAGTGGCGAGACGGCGACGGTGAGTGCGCGCATGGTCGTCAACACCGCGGGCATCTGGATCGACAAGGTCAATCATCTGGCCTCGGAGAAAGCGCCGCGCAAAATTTTCGGCACCAAGGGCGCGCATATCGTGATTCGCCTGCCGGAGGAGTGCCAGGACTACGGAGTCATCTCGCTGAACCGCAAGGGAGAGGAGCCGATCTATCTCGTCCCCTGGCGCCAGGGCCTGCACTACATGGCCGTGACCGAGACCGTCTTCGAGGGCGATATCGACGATGTTCGCGCCGATGACGCGGATATCAAATGGCTGCTCGACGAACTCAACCACCTCATCCCCTCGCTCGCGATGACCGAAAAGGATGTGCTCTATACCTGGGCCGGGGTGCGGCCGCTGACCTACGATCCGGCCTTTCCGAAGGGCGCGCGCAGCCGTGAGATTCACGACTTCGCCGGCGCCGGCCTGCCCAATGTGATCGCGATGACGGCGGGGCCGGTGACGTCACATCGCTCGGCCGGGCGCGAATTGCGCGAGGCGGTCAAGGGGCATATCCAGCCCTCAGGGCAGCCCCAGCCGGTGGACTACGCGCCCAAGCCGCTGGCCGAGGATCAGAACTCGCCCAGCCTTCTGAATCACTATGACGGCATCAGCCTGGCCGATCTGCGCCATGCCGCCCAGCATGAGCAGGTGAACAATCTGCGCGATCTGCTGGCCCGGCGCACCGGGATCGTCTGGACCGAGACGCGTGGCCGCGAAGGCGCCCGGAAGGCCGCCGAGACGGTGGCCGATATCATGGGATGGGACGAGGCGCGGATCGAGAAGGAGGTCGCCGACTACACATCCTATGTCGACCACACCCACCGGCGGCCCGACACGGCCTAGTCCGCTCTGTCACGGTCGCCGTAAATGGGCGGGATGATGGCGGTTCAGTAGATCGAGAACGGGAAATACTTGTCGTTGATCCGCTGGTAGGTGCCGTCGGCGCGGATGGCGGCGATCGCCTTGTTGAACATGGCGCGAAGGTCGTCGTCGTCCTCGCGGATCGCGATCCCGATCAGGTCGTCGCTGACGACCGCTTCGCCGACGAAAGCGCAGCAGCCGCCCTGGTCGCGTTTCAGCCAGGAGATCGATTCGCCGGCGTCGGTCAGCACGGCATCGTTTCGCCCATTGGCCAGATCGACAAAGGCGTCGTCGCCCCATTTATCCGGGATTCCCCATGTGGGCCCCTCCCACACGGTTGATTTTGACCCTGGATCGTTCGGCGGGCAACC
>JAQCGR010000045.1 GCA_027619995.1 Pseudomonadota bacterium
AGCCGATCCCGACAATATCATCGCTGCGCGAAACCGAGGGTTCCAAACGTTGGAATCAATCCACTAGGATGCCCTATAGGGAGCATCGGCCCGGATCGGCCGTCGACCGGCTTCGGCCGGTCCCAACGAAAAACCCAACAGCGATGCCCTGCGGTTTGCCGTGTTTCGGATACGGCGGGCCGAATGGCGTACCGGTCCAGCCGGCAACCGCCGCGCTGGAATTGGTAGACCGCTTTGCGGCACCGATTTGGGGAGGAAATCCATGACCATTCGACACTTGAAAACCGCGATCGGCATCGCCGTTCTCGCAGCCGGCCTGACGACAGGCGCGATCGCCGCCGAAACCGTCGGGCCCGTGACCGACGAGATCGGCGTGGTCAAGATCGCCAAGGGACAGCCGATCACGATTGGCACCTATTACGTCGTTTCCGGGCCCGACACCGCGCTCGGTCTGGATCAACAACGCGCTGTCGTAATCGCCGCGAAGGAGCGCAACGACATGGTCGCGGGTCACCAGATTCGCTTCATCCACGAAGACGATGCCTGCAGCGCCGAGGGCGGACAGAACGCGGCGACGAAACTGGCCGCGAACAAGCAGATCGTGCTCGTCATCGGGCCGGCCTGTTCGGGGGCCGCGACCCCCGGGGCGCCGATCCTGTGGCGGGCCGGCATTCCCAGCATCGCGACTTCGGCCAGCGCGCCGGCGCTGACGGCGCCCGATCGCTCGTCCGAATATGACGGGCTGGTGCGCACCAGCATCAACGATATCGGCCAAGCCGAGGGAGATGCGCGCTGGATGTATAGCGAACTCGGCTGCAAAACGGCGGCAGCCATCCATGACGGCAGCCCCTATGCCGAACAGCTCGCCAAGCTATTCGCCAAGAACTTCGCGGAGACTTAGGGCGGCACGATCACCTCGGTCGAGGCGATCGATCCGCAGACCGTCGACATGCGCCCGGTTCTCAACCGCATCGCTGCCGATAAGCCCTGCGTGATCTACTTCCCGATCTTCGTCGCCGCAGCGGCCCAGGTCGCGCGCCAGGCGCCCGGCGTTTCGGGTCTGGAAGGCGTCAATCTGATCAGCGGCGGATCGGTCATGGCCAAGGACTTCATGGTTGCGGCGGGCAAGAACGTCGTCGGCCTTCGCTTGACCTATCCGGACATTTCCGCCGAAACCTACGATCAGACGCGCTACCCGACCTTCGTCGAGGAATATAAGGAACTGTTCGGCGAGACGCCGATTCAGGGCTTCCACACTTGGGCCTACGACGGCGCCAACCTGGCCTTCGACGCAATCGAGCGCACGGCGGTCACGGATGCGGAAGGCAACACCTATATCGGGCGCAAGGCCCTGCGCGACGCTCTTTTCGCGACCAAGGACGTGCCAGGTCTGAGCGGCACGATCTCGTGCGACAAGCACGGCGACTGCAAGCAGTTCATCTTCGCCGTCTTCGAATACACGAGCGACGATCCGGAGACTTTCGATCCGGGCACCAACCCCAAGAAGATCTATAGCGACGCGTGGAAAGTCGCGAAAAAGAACTAGGGATCGGAAATCGGATTTCCGATCTGGCGGGGCGGCTCTTGGCCGCCCCGTCTTACTGCGCTCTCCGCTCGATCGCGTAGAGCGCCGTGTCCTCGGCCCGGCCGCGCAGCCGGACCGGCCCGACCGGTTCGGCGGCAACCGCGGACATCGTCGCAAGCTGGTCGTAGAGGCCCGCCGATACCATGAGTTTGCGGTCGACCTCCTTGCAATATTGTTCGATCCGCGCCGCCGTGTTCACGGTATCGCCGAAATAGACGATCTCGCGCTTGTCGTCCCCGCAGACGCTCGCGACCACCGGGCCGCCGTGCAGGCCGATGCGATATCCCGGCACGAAGCCGAACCGTTCGCGATAGACCGATGCCAGACCGTCCATCCGCTCTTCAATGGCGAGGCAGCAGCGCAGACAGGCATTGTCCCGCAAGCCTTCGGCCATCGGCCAGGTGACGATCACTTCGTCGCCGATATAGGCGTGGGTTTCGCCGCCGTATTCGGCGGTGACCTGGGCGATATCGAAGAAAAAATGCGAGATCATGGCCTGGGTCCCGATATCGCCCAGCCGTTCCGCAATGGCAGTCGAATCGGCGATGTCCAGGAACATGAAAATGCGCTCTTCGCGCACGGGCCGGTAATATCGGCCGAGGATGAGATTGCGCAAGACGCGGCCGCCAATCACGGAGCGGACGACCAGCACGAATTGCAGGACCAGCATCGCGCCGAAGGCGAAGAGGACGTCCCGGAGGAAGCTGAGGCCCACCGGCCCGCCTTCGAACCGTTCCGGAAACAAGAGAACCGCGCCCAGGAGCAGCGCGAGCGCGATCAGCGCCGTCGAGACCGCCCCCTTGCCGGCGATCTCAAGCGGAAGGGGAAGACGGCGCAGCCATCGGGCCGCGCCGGTCTGGGAGAGGACGAGTTGGGAGAAGCCGAGAAAGCCACCCAACAGGGCCCCTTGCGCCGCGAAACGCCAGCAGCGGTCGAAGGTCACCTCGAATTCGAGAAAGCTGCCCAGGATCGGCGCATAGGCCAGGCCGACCAGAGACGATGCCAGCACGATGACGCCCAGAAGGCGCAACTGTCTTCCGGGTTTCGAGTTAAAAGCCGCGCAGGCTCAACCCGTCCCGAACCGGTTCGCCGCGTCGCCATTCAGACGGCGGCCGATTCGGTGCGAAATATCTTCGGCTTGCCCACCACGCTCACCCGCCACAGCAGGCGCCGGTCCTCCGGCTTGGCCGCCGGCTTCTGCAGGGTCGCCTTGTGCAAGGTCGCATAAGTATCCCAGGCCAGAACGTCGCCCACCGCATAGTCGTAGGAAGTGAGGTATTTCGGCTGGAGGGCGTGTTCCTTCAGGGTATCGAGCAGATCCAAGGCTTCGTCGTCGGGCATGTCGACGATGTGGAAAGACGAACCCGCAATGCCGTAGAGCGCCTTGCGCCCCGTGACGTGATGCTTACGCACCAGCGGCATGAAGACATTGCGCACCTTCTTTTTCTGCTCATCCGTCAGGCGCTCGGCGGATTGCGGCGAATCCTCATCCATGTCGTCCCGGTTGCCGTAGTGATGGACGACGCGCAATCCGTCGAGCCGATCCTTCATCGCCTTGGGGAGGTCGTCATAGGCCGCGTACATATCGGCGAAATGGGTCGGGCAACCGCCGGAGGGACATTCGAGGGCATAGACAATGGTCGCGCTGTTGGGCGGATCCCGGTAGGCGACATCGGTGTGCCAGAAGGCCGCGCCCTCGAACACGCCCAGGGGCTTTCCGTCCTCGAAGACATTGGAGAGCATCAGGATCGCGGAATGGCCGCGCAGGCGCAGATGATCCAGGAAATGGGCATCCTGGTCGCCGAAGCGTGCGGTGAAGCGGTCGAACTCTTCGAAGGCGAGAGTCTGGCCCCGGAAGGCCATGATGCGGCCATCGTGAAACACTTCCATGATGGCGCGTTCCGTCTCGGCGTCGAGCGGCCGGCCGAGATTGATACCCTCGACCTCGACACCGAACGCGCCGGGCAGCGGTTTGACCGAAATTCGGCTCATCCTCGCTCCTTCCCCTTGGATCGGTGAGCATCGTCCGCATCAAAAAAACTATCCTATCGCGGGTTGGGCGCACAGGGGAAAAAGCATCGAAAACTATAGGATAATCACCGCTGTAGCGAGCCTAGCGACCCACCGCAGCGTAGCAACCTTAACCATCAAAACACCCAATCGCGCATGAAACGCGCTTGTGGTCGGCGGCCGTTCAACCTCTAGTAGCTTCAAATCATAAAAGCGCGGCAATCGCTGAACCGTTTCATACCGCCGCGAACCGAGGGGTCGTTTCGCGGACGGTTTTTTCAGGGAGCAAGGTGAGAACAATGTCCATTTTGAGATCAACCGCGTCCACGCTCGCCGTGGCGGCCATCGCCGCCATCGGGCTTGGCGGCGCCATCGCGGCGAAAGCCGACGACCATGTGAAGGACCCAATCGGGGTCGTGAAATTGCAGAAGGGCGAGCCCATCGTCATCGGTTTCATGGGCGTTCTGTCGGGTGCGGATACCTCGCTCGGCCTCGACGAGTTGCGCGGCGTCCAGATCGCCATGGAGGACTGGGGCGAAGCGATCGACGGGCATCCGCTTCGCGTCATCGAGGAAGATTCGCTGTGCTCCGCTGAAGGTGGCCAGACGGCTGCCACCAAGCTGGCCGCGAACCAGAAGGTCGTCGCCGTCGCAGGCCCGTCCTGTTCAAGCGCCGCGGTGCCGGGCGCACCGATTCTTTGGAAATCCGGCATTCCCATGGTCGGGATATCGCCGACCTCTCCGGTTCTGACCGCGGCCGATCGTCCGGCCGATTACGACGGGTTCACCCGCGTCGTCTGGAACGATTCCTGGGCCGGCAAGCTGACCGCCGAATGGGCCTACAATGTCGCAGGCGCCAAAACGACGGTCGGCATCCATGACGGCAGCCCCTATGCCGAAGGGTTGGTCCAGGCCTATCTCGATTCCTTCACGGCCCTGGGCGGTAAGGTCCTGGGCAAGGAGGCCGTGTCGCCGACCGATACGGATATGCGCCCGGTGCTGACCCGGGTCGCGGCAAGCAAGCCGGACCTGATCTTCTTCCCCGATTTCGTGCAGGTCATCGCGCATATCACGCGCCAGGCGCAATCGATCAACGGGTTGGAGAACTCCATTCTGCTGACGGCTGACGGCGCGCTCGTGCCCCAGGTCATCGAGATGACCGGCGGCGCGATCACCAAGCTCAACGTCACGTCCAACGATCTCTCGCCCGAAGCGCTCGGAGCCAATTATCCGGACTTCCTGAAAAAGTACGAGGCGAAGTTCGGCGAGAAGCCGATCGCCGGCTTCCACCATTTCGGCTATGACGCGGCCCAGATCATTCTCATGGCGGTCAAGAAAGTCATGGTCGTGGAAGAGGACGGGACTGCCTATATCGGGCGCAAGGCCCTGCGGGACGCCATCCTTGCCACGAGCGGCTATGACGGCCTGACCGGTACCAAGACCTGCAACGAACATGGCGACTGCGGTACCTTCAACTACACCGTCTATCAGTATACGGGCACGACCGATCCCTACGAGCTCGGTAAGAACCCGAAGAAAGTCTATCCGGCGAACTAACCTGGCAGATTTGTGACGAATGATCGGGGCGGCGGAAACGCCGCCCCTTTTTTTATCGGCGCAGGACCCGTGGCACCGCGGCGCCTGGAAGGGCCGGGAATTGAGGTAACGGCATGACGACGGATACGCAGGACAGGGCACCGGCTGCGATACGCTCCCTCACCGGGCGGACGGCCCTGGTGACGGGCGCCGGTGCCGGGCTGGGCCGGGCCTATGCCCTGGCGCTGGCGCGGTGCGGTGCGGCGATCCTGGTCAACGATATCGGTGCGGCGGGTGCGGCCGAGACCGTGCAGCTTATCGAGAGCGAGGGCGGGCGGGCCCGTGCCGCCGTCTTCGATGTGCGTGACGGCGCCGCGTCCGCGGCGGCCGTCGCCGAGGCCGGACAGGTCGCGATTCTGATCAACAATGCCGGCATCGACGAAGGCAAGAAGACGGAAGAAATCGACGAGGCGAGTTTCGACCGCATGTTCGATATCCATCTGCTCGGCTGTTTTCTCTGCGGCCAGGCCGTGATTCCCGGCATGAAAGCCCTGGGCGGCGGCGCGATCGTCAATGTCTCCTCGATCAACGGCATGATCGCCGACGACACCGACCCCCATTACAACGCGGCCAAGGCCGGCATCATCGGCCTGACCAAGGCCTGGGCGAAAGAGCTCGCGCCCTGGAACATCCGGGTCAATTCCCTGGCGCCCGGCCATGTCCGGACCCCGGCCACGACGCTCCGGGGGTCCGAAAGGATGCGGATGGTTTCGGAAACCCGCATTCCCTTCGGCCGCTATGCCGAGCCGGAGGAAATCGCCGAGGCCGCCGTCTTTTTGGCCTCGGATGAATCGGCCTTCATCACAGGCCAGGTCTTGAGCCCGAACGGCGGCGAGGCCATCGTCGGTATCTGATCGCCGGAACGGAGCGGGGAGAGCGGGGAATGAGTTTCCAAGGCAAGGCCGCGGTCGTCACGGGCGCGGGCGGCGGCATGGGCTGGACCATCGCCGAGGCATTGTGTGCCCAGGGCGCCGATGTCCTGATGATCGACATCAAGGAACGGCCCGATCCCCTGCCCGCAGGCCCCGGGCGCGCGGAATACGCGCGCCTCGACCTGACCGATGCCCGAGCGGTCGCGACGGCAATCGGCGAATTCCACGAAAGCCGGGGCCGGCTGGATCATCTGGTCAACGCCGCCGGCGTGTTGTGGTTCGACCGCGACCGCTCCGCCGTCGAGATCGATCTCGACGTCTGGGACCAGGTCATGGCGATCAATCTCAAATCCGCCGTCCATACGGTGCGCGCCGCCGTGCCCGCCATGAAGGCGACGGGGGGCGGCTCGATGGTGCATTTTTCGACCATCCAATGCCTGCGCGGCGATACCCGGCCGCAGGACGCCTATCAGGCTTCCAAGGCAGCCCTTGTCGCCTTGTCGAAATCCATCGCCATCCAGTTCGCCGGCGACCAGATCCGCTCGAACGTCGTCTATCCCGGCCCGACCATGACCCCCATGCAGGCACGCTGGGAGGGCGACGAAGCGACCCAGGCCCTGGTCGCGGCGAGCGTGCCGCTGGGCCGTATCGGGCGGCCCGAGGACCAGGCGGCGGCCTGCCTTTTCCTGCTCTCCGATTCGGCATCCTTCATCACCGGCACCGAGTTGATCGTGGATGGCGGGGTCAGCGCCCTGCCCTGAGGCGTCCGGCGCGAGAGGCCCGATTGTCGCTTGATCGGGCGGCGGATATGGTGCGGCGACGATGAGGCGAGCGGCCGCCGGCCAGGGCCTCGAGGCGAGATCGAGAACAGGGAGAGACGGCTCATGGGCAAGGTTCTGCGGTATCGACAGGGCGAGGGCAAGGCGTTCGCCTGGCGCGACGATCCGACCACGATGATCACCCGCACGGTGGATGAAACGGTCAGCGAGACCATGGGCTGCGGCTATCTCAAGATGACCGAGACCAAGGTCCAGTCGACCATCGATTTCGATGAGATCATCGTCGTGCTGGCCGGCCATTACCGCACCCGCTCGGGCGATGACACTTACGAATGCGGCCCCGGCGATACCATCTGGATCCCCGCCAACACGACCTTCACCATGGAAACGGACAGCGAGGCCCAGCTGTTCTACGCCAAATATCCCGCCAAGACGGCGACCCCGCCTACAAGCTGACGGAGACCGTGGCCAGCAGACCGCGAGACAGGATAGCGAACCGGGGCCGCCGGATGGTGGCGGCTCTGGGCTTCGTCCTTGCGATCCTCGCCGCGGCGATCCTGGTCGGCGCGGTCGGCGCCAGCCCAGTGCCCGGACCCGACAAGGATCGCACCGTCACCAGCGAAAGCGTCGCGGGCCTGTTTCTGGTGGCGGCGCCCCACATGGCCGATCCGCGCTTCGCCGAAACCGTGATCTATATGGTCGAGCATAACCGCGAAGGGGGTTTCGGCCTGATCGTCAACCGCCTCGCCATGGCCCAGGATTTCGACGCCTTTCTGGCCGAGGTCGGGGTCGAAACAAACGATGCGCCGGAAGGCCATGCCCTGCTGCATTACGGCGGGCCGGTCGAACCCCAGTCCGGCTTCGTCCTGCACACGGCCGACTATGCCGATGCCGCGACGATTCCGGTCGATGGCCGCTACGCCATGACCCCCGGCCGGACGATCCTGCGCGCCATCGCCGAAGGGCGCGGCCCGCGCCGCTATCTGATCGCTTTCGGCTATGCCGGCTGGGCGCCCGGCCAACTGGAAGGCGAGATGGCGGCCGAGGACTGGGTGACGTCCAACGCAGAGGAGGCGATCCTGTTCGATCGAGACTATGCGAGCAAATGGCGGCGTGCCTTCGATGCCCATGGCATTTCGCTTTAGCCCCGGCGTGGCGGCGGCGCGCGGACGGCTGCGCCGGGTCTTCGCCATTGCCCTCATGGCCCTCGTGGCGGCGGCGCCCGCGGCCGCAGGGGAAGCCTTCGACGAGGCCCTCGCCGCCTATGACCGGGGCGATTTCACTGCCGCCGCGCAAGGCTTCGAAAACCTGGCCGAAGCGGGCAATGCCGACGCGATGACCAATCTCGGCCTGATGCATCTGCATGGCGAGGGGGTGGCGCGCGACGAGCAGCGCGCCCTCGCCCTCTTCTCCCAGGCCGCGGCGGCGGGCAGCCCCTATGGCCTATTTCATCTCGCCGGCATGTATCGGGACGGCACAAGCGTACGCCAGGACTATCGCCAGGCAGCCGATCTTCTGCGCCAGGCGGCCGAAGCGGGCCATGCCGAATCGATGACCGCCCTGGCGATCTTCCATCGGCGCGGATGGGGGGTCGAGAAGGATCCCGCGGCCGCGCGGGATTGGTATCGGCGCGCCGCCGAGGCGGGATACCCCCCAGCCCAGGTCGAACTCGGCCGGCTCTACGAGAAGGGCGAGGGGGTGGCGAGCGATCCGGCCCAGGCCGTCCGTTGGTACAGCGCGGCGGCCGAGAGCGGCTTCCCCCTGGCCCAGTTCAATCTGGCCACCATGCTCGACGAGGGATCGGGCATCCCCCGGGACCGGGCGGAAGCGGCGGTCTGGTATCGCCGGGCAGCGGAGGCCGGAGTTGCCGGCGCCCAGGGCAATCTGGGCCGCCTCTACGAAGCGGGCGAAGGGGTCGCCAAGGACGAGGCCGAAGCGGCGCGCCTCTATGGCCTGGCGGCCGAACAGGGCGATCTGACAGCGCAATACAATCTGGCCAATCTGATGCTGGCCGGCCGGGGCACCGCCGAGGATCCGGAAGGCGCGGTCGCATGGCTGCGCAAGGCGGCCGACCGAGGCTATTTCAGGGCCCAGACCATGCTCGGCGTGCTCTACGAAAAAGGCCATGGCGTGACCCGGGACGGGCTCGAAGCGGCGCGCTGGTTCCGCAGCGCCGCGCAGCAGGGCTTCGCCCCCGCCATGAACAATCTGGCCTATCTCTATGCCGAGGGCATCGGCGTCGACCGCGACCCGGCCCGCGCCGCCGAATGGCTGGGCCATGCCGCCGCGCGCGGCGATTCGGTCGCCCAGTTCAACTATGGCTGGACCCTGGAGGCCGGCGACGGCATCGCGCCCGACAAGGTTCAGGCCCTGATGTGGTACGGCCTGGCCGCCGCGGCCGGCATGGCCGAGGCTGCCGACCGGGGCCGCGCCCTCGCCGCGACCCTCTCGGAAGCCGAACTCGACCGGGCCGAGGCGATGATCCGCGATTGGCGGCCGGTCCAAGGCATGGTGGAGTAGCCTCGGACCGCTTCGCGCGGCACCGATGCGATCAGGGGGACAAGCGATGGAAACGACCCAAAAGCCGATTCTGGACATTGCCGACCGGCCGAGACCGGGCCTCTGGGCGTTACTGTCGACCCAGCACCTCTTCGCCATGTTCGGCGCCACCGTCCTCGTGCCCCTGTTGACCGGCCTGTCGCCCGCCGTCGGGCTGGTGACCAGCGGTTGCGGCACCCTGGCCTATATCCTGATCACCGGCGGCCGCATTCCGGTCTATCTCGGCTCTTCCTTCGCCTTCATCGCGCCGATCATCTCGGCCATCACAATCGGCGGGATCGAGGGCGCGATGATCGGCTGTTTCTTCGCCGGTCTGGCCTATCTGGTCGTTGCCCTGGGCATCCGCCGATTCGGCACCGGCTGGCTGATGCGCCTCTTGCCGCCCATCGTGGTCGGCCCGGTCATCATGGTGATCGGCTTGAGCCTGGCCGGGGTGGCAATCGACATGGCAATGAACGATCCCGCCACCAAGGCCTATAGCAGCCTGCATTTCGGCGTGGCCCTGTTCACCCTGTTCACCGCCATCCTATGCGCCCTGGTCCTGCGCGGCTTTTTCTCCCTGGTCCCGGTGCTGATCGCCATCGCCTCGGGCTATCTGGTCGCGACCCTCGCCGGGCTGGTCGATTTCTCGACAGTGATCGCGGCGCCGCTTTTCGCGATCCCGGATTTCACCGTGCCCTTCGTGACTTATAGCCCGGCGATAAACTGGACGATCCTGGCCGTCATCGTGCCGGTCGCAATCGTCACCATGGCCGAGCATACCGGTGACCAGATGGTGATCAGCAAGATCACCGGCCGCAATTTTCTCAAGACGCCGGGCCTGCACCGCTCGCTCGCCGGGGACGGCACGGCGACCATGCTGGCGGCGCTGTTGGGCGGGCCGCCCAACACGACCTATGGCGAGAATATCGGCGTGGTGGCCATCACCCGGGTGTTCAGCGTCTGGGTGATCGGCGGCGCGGCGGTCCTGGCCGTCGCCTTCGGCTTCGTCGGCACCATCGCGGCGCTGATCCAGACCGTGCCGACCGCGGTCATGGGCGGCGTGGCGATCATGCTGTTCGGCATCATCGCCTCCTCGGGCCTGCGCATGTTGATCGACAACCGGGTCGATTTCGGCGAGACGCGGAATCTCGTCATCGCGTCGGTCATCCTGGTGCTCGGCATCGGCGGTGCCTTCATCCAGGTCACGGCGGAATTCAAGGTCGCCGGCATGGCCCTGGCCGCGATCGTGGGCATTCTTCTGAACTTGGTGATCCCGGGTCGTCCCCGGGCGATCGACCCGGACGCCATGTTCCGGCCGGTCGAACACAGGCCGGCCGGCTAGAACGGGCGAGGCGGCAGCTCGGTCAGAAGGCCGCTGCGAGCCGCGGCACAAAAGGCCTGTCGCGCAACCGGGCGGGGGCTTCCGGCGCGGGGCGCGCGGCCACTTCGTTGAAGATTCGGCCAAGGCGATGGATCGTCGCGGCCGCGTCCGTCAGGGCCTCGGTCTCAATACCCCTCGCCTCGATCAATCCGGCATGGGCGGCGAAGGCGCCGTCCAGCCGCGCGCGCAGATCCTCGCCCTTTTCCGTCAGGAAGACACGGACCGTGCGTCGATCCCGTTCCGAATTGCGCTGGCCGACATAGCCGGCCTCGACCAGCTTCTTGAGGTTGTAGCTGACATTGGTGCCCAGGTAGTAACCGCGCGCGGTCAGTTCGCCCACGCTCATATCCTCGTCGCCCATATGGAAGAGGATCAGGCTCTGGACGTTGTTGATGTCCTCCTCGCCCAAGCGTTCGAGCTCGATCCGCACGATATCGAGGAACCGCCGGTGCAACCGCTCGACCAGGGTCATGGTTTCGAGATAGGCCGACTTCATAACGCGCTCCGCCACCGATTCGCCCATCATCCAGATTAACCCCCTAAAGCTTTCGCAAATCTTGACGGACAGGCACCGGACTCACTGGTCCAGCAGCAGGCTGCGCATCGCCGGCACGGCGCGTGGCATCACCGCGCGCAAATCCGCGCCGCCGGCCGGAAGCACGGGTGCCAGCAGGGGCGCATGCGGCGGCACGGCAGCTTCGGGTTCGCCGCAGAGCTTCGACCGGGCCTCGGCGCAGGCCGCGCGCATCTCGGCGAGTCTTTCGCAGGCCATCTCGACCCGCGGCAAGGTGGCGCCGGCCTCGGCGGAGGTGGCAATCGATGCATCAACCAGCGCTTCGTCGATCGCCTCCAACCGGGCCGATTCGAGAATGGCGGTCGCATCCCCCCCCCGTCCTTGCCGAACCGGAAATGCGCCCGGTCGAGCATCGCAACACCGGAGGTCCAGTCGTGGTCCGCCCGCAACACGAACTCGTTGAGACCCGAATTGTCGAGCGGCGCACGGTTGTCGCGGCCAACGATGAAATCCTCGTTGACGACGATACTCAGGCCGAAGGCCGGCACCTCCACCGCCACGATGCTGCCGATCGCCGGGGCCCGGTTCGGCGCGGTCGCCAGCGCGCGGCGGCCTGTCGTCATGTTGGTCACCGCGATCCGCCCGGCCTCGGCCTCGTATTCGACCCGAATCACATCGCCCGCCAGGAGGCTCGGCGCGTCCGGCCGGAAGACGAAATTCTCGAACCCCATATGAGCGTGAAGTCGTTAGCCGGGTGATGTGGCGAGATAGCAGCGCTGGAGGATGCGCCGCACCGTGCAGACCTCTCGCTTGCCGCCGCGCAGCAAGGCAACGCCGTCGAAACTCGCCGCCTCCGCGAGACCGTCGATTTCGCACCGGCCGGCGGCGAACAGGTCCTGCAGTGCCCGACGCTCGGCCTCCGACCGGCTCGGCGCGGCCGCCTGCCCGGCCATCACCCGCATCGTGGCCAGACGTTTCTCGATCCGAGCCAGCACGTTATCGGCGGCCTGAAGCAAGCCCGCGCATTCGCGGCGCCCTCGCCCTGTCGCGCAGAGACCGAGGATCGCGTCCGCCCGGCCGTCGCGGACCGCCGGCGGCGTCTGCACCAAATCCCGCGGCCGGGCCGAGGGGGAGGCAATGCTCATCTGGGGCCAAGTGTTCATCAGCTTTACAATCACCATTGAGGAGTATCGGAGAATACGCCTATCAAAATGTCGAAATGCCGCCAATAAAGATCGCCGACGACTTGATTTTTATTTGAATAAAATTCGCGACAAATGCCGCTAAAATGCCATCCAACTTGCCCGCCGTTGCGATGGGCGCCGCACCGCCCTACGGTCCGTGAGAATACAAACTGGCAACCTCGAGGCGGCCCGGACCATGACCGAATGGACGGAGAGCGAATTGGCCGCGGTGCGGGCGATATTGGAAGCCCGACTGGCCGAATTGGCGGAACAGGGCGACCGGACCCGTTCGGACCGGGCACCGGTCCAGCTCGACCAATCGAAGGTCGGCCGGCTGTCGCGCATGGATGCCCTACAGGTCCAGGCCATGGCAGCGGAAACGCAACGGCGGCGCGAGACCGAAGCGAAGCGTATCGAGGTTGCCCTGGCGCGGGTCGCGACCGGGGATTATGGCTATTGTGTACGCTGCGAAGCGCCCATTCCCCGCAAGCGCCTGGAGCTGAATCCAGCCGCCCCGACCTGCATCGCCTGCGCCAGCTGAACCGGCCGCCACGCCGCCTATCCACTGCCCCGGACCGAGGACGCCCGCCGTGATCTATCTGCCCTTCATCCGCGCCCATTGGCGCTTTCTTCTCTTCGGCTTCTCGCTCGAAGGGTTTTCGAGCTTCGGGCAGACCTATTTCATCGCGCTGTTCAGCGGCGAGATCAGGGCCGAATTCGATCTCAGCCACGGCGATTTCGGTCTCTACTACTCGGTCGCGACCCTAGCCAGCGGCTTCACGGTGGTCTGGCTGGGCCGCAAGATCGACCATATCCCGCTGAAACGATTCACCATTTATGTGCTGTTCGGCCTTGCCGGGGCCTGTGCCCTGACCGCGGCGACCCCGGTCGCGGCCTTCCTGTTCCTCGCATTCTTCGCCCTGCGCCTCGCCGGACAGGGCATGATGACCCATGTCGCAGTGACCAGCATGGCGCGCTATTTCACGCGCGACCGGGGCAAGGCCCTGGCCATCGCCACCTTGGGGATGCCCGCCTATCAGGCCTTCCTGCCGCTTCTCGTCGTGGCCGGGATCGCGACGATCGGCTGGCGCGCCACCTATGCCAGCGGCGGGCTGCTGCTGCTCGGCATCATGCTGCCGCTGACACTCTGGTTGCTGCGCGCGGGGCCGCCAGCGGAGGATGGGCCCGCCCCCCTGGCGGCGGGGAGCACCGCGCCCCGGCGCTGGGGCCAACGCGATGCGCTGCGCGATCCGCGCTTCTATCTGGTCATGCCGGCCGCCCTGGCCCCCGCCTTCATCGTGACCGGCTTCATGTTCCACCAGGTCCATCTGGTCGAGATGAAGGGCTGGTCCATGGAGCTCTGGGCCTCCGGCTTCGCGGCTTATGCCGCCGCCTCGCTGCTCGCGACCTTGATCGTCGGGCCGCTGATCGACCGCTTCAGCGCCACCGCGCTGCTGCCCTTCTATCTGCCCATGCTGGCGGTCGGTCTGATCGCCCTCGCCGTGTCCGACGATCAGGCAGCCATCTTCGTGTTCATGGCCGCGGCAGGCATGACCACGGGTTTCAGCATGGCAACCATCGGCGCGCTTTGGGCCGAGATCTACGGCGTGCAGACGATCGGCTCGATCCGCGCCCTCTCCTCCGCCCTCATGGTCCTGGCCAGCGCCCTGTCGCCGGGGATCATGGGCTGGATGATCGATGCCGGCGTGACGATGGAAGACATGGCCTGGATGGCGCTGGTCTATGTCGCGCTGGGCACCGTCCTTCTGGCCATTGCGTCCGTGTCGATCCGCCGCACTCTCTGATAGAATTGCGACTCTGTCCGGTCGCGTGGAGGTTTGGCGCGACCCGGCCCCATCGAGGGAGAAGCGATCATGGGAGAATTCACGCCGAGTCCCTTCCTGATTTTCGTTATCGCCGTCGTCGTCCTGGCCGTCTTTCTGATTCTGGCCGGGGTGAAGACCGTGCCCCAGGCGACCCAATGGACGATCGAGCGGTTCGGCCGCTACACCCGCAGCCTGTCCCCGGGCCTCAACCTGATCATTCCCGTGATCGACCGGATCGGCGTGAAGGTCTCGATGCGCGAAACCGTGCTCGACATCCCCGCCCAGGATGTCATCACCTTCGACAACGCCACGGTCACGGCCGACGGCGTGACCTTCTTCCAAGTGGTCAACGCGCCCAAGGCGGCCTACGAGGTCGACGACCTGGAGCGCGCGATCACCAATCTCTGCATGACCAATATCCGCTCGGTCATCTGCTCGATGAGCCTGGACGACGTGCTGTCCAAGCGCGACGACATCAACGACCGGCTGCTGCGGGTGATCGACGCGGCGACCAACCCCTGGGGCATCAAGGTCACGCGCATCGAGATCAAGGACCTCTCGCCACCCACCGACCTGGTCAATACCATGGCCGGGCAGATGAAGGCGGAGCGCGAGAAGCGCGCCGAAATCCTCACCGCCGAGGGCGCCAAACAGGCCGCCATCCTGCGCGCCGAGGGCATGAAGAAAGCGGCGATTCTGGAGGCCGAGGGCCGACGCGAGGCGGCCTACCGCGATGCCGAGGCTCGCGAGCGCGAGGCCCAGGCGGAGGCCAAGGCGACCCATGACGTCTCGGAGGCCATCGCCGCCGGGCGCCCGGAAGCGATCAACTATTTCGTCGCGCAGCGCTATGTCGATGCGCTCGGCCAGATCGCCTCGGCACCCAATCAGAAGGTCATCATGCTGCCGCTCGAAGCCGCCAGCGTGCTGGGCAGCATCGCCGGGGTGGCCGAGATCGCGAAGGCCGCCTTCGCCGACCGCAAGGTCTAGAGCAGGCGATGGACGCCTATATCGCCTGGCTCTGGGAGATCAGCTATTGGCATTGGTGGGCCTTCGCGGTCCTGCTGATCGCCGTCGAGATCCTCGTGCCCTCGACCCTGCTGATCTGGCCCGCGGCCTCGGCCTTCGCCATTGGCCTCGTGATCGCGGTCGCGCCGGGCCTCGACTGGCGCATCCAGTTGTTGGTTTTCGCCGTACTCGCCGTCGTCACGACCTTCATTTGGCAGCGATGGCGGCAGCGCCGCCCGGCCGAGACCGACAGCCCCACCCTCAATCTGCGGGGCGAGAGCTATATCGGCCGACGCCTGACCCTGGGCGAAGGCCTGCCGGAAGGCCGGGGCCGGATTCAGCTCGACGACACCTGGTGGCTGGCCGAGAACGTGACCGGCGGGGCCATCGATACCGGTGCGCGGGTCGAGATCGTCGCGGTCGACAACGCGGTCCTCAAGCTGCGCCGTCTGGCGGCGGAGAGTGCGGCCTAGCTCAACCCGCCGCCGGCGAGAGGCGGCGTTCGTCCGGTCAGCACGCATTCGGCAATCAGCCGCCCACCCAGGGCCGCCGCCGTCCACCCCCCGGCAGAGGGCACGAACGCATAGAGCCCTGCCCGGCCGGGGACGGCCCCCAGGAGCGCTCGGCCGTGTTGGGTCCGCGCCTCGTAGCCGGCCCAGTGGCGGAGCCCGCGCAGGCCCGCAAGAAAAGGCATGGCGGCACAGGCCAGGCGCAGGTTATGGAGCAGGGATTCATACGCGATGTCCTGCCGCCCATGGGCGGCATCGCCGCGCCCGTACCAGCCACCCCCGATCAGGAAGCCGCCGGTGGCCGCCTGCTTCACCGTCAGCCGCCCACGAATATGGGTGACGACCCGGTGCAGGGCGGCGGGCGCCGGCTCCGTGACCGTCAGCATGATCGTGCTCGGCTCAACCGCCAATTCCGCATCGAACATCCGGCCCAGACCCCCCGACCAGGGGCCCGC
>JAQCGR010000046.1 GCA_027619995.1 Pseudomonadota bacterium
GAAGAGCGGCAAGCCGGTCATCGAGCCGGAAAAGACGGTCGAGCCGTGATAGCCGCGCAGGCGCGAGATGATCTTCTTCTTCTCAGGCTTGCCGCGCAGGTTGTTGTAGTACCAGAGCAGCTTGGAATTGGTCTCGTTGGCATCCGAGCCGGAGAGGCCGAAATAGACCTTCTGCATATTGGCCGGCGCCATGCGCACGACCCGGTCGGCGAGACGGATCAGCGGCTCGTTCGAATGGGAGGCATAGACATGATAATAGGCCAGCTTCTTGGCCTGCTCGTAGATCGCCTCAGCCATCTCCTCGCGGCCATAGCCGATATTGACGCAATAGAGACCGCCGAAGCCGTCCATCAGTTCCACACCCTTGGAGTCCTTGATGAACACGCCCTTGGCCGTCTCGATGATGCGCGGCGTGCCCTTGGCATGATCCGCGAAGGAGGTCGAGGGATGGAGCAGGGACTGCTTGTCCATTTCCTCGAGGCTAAGGTTGTGGGTCGTGTCGGCCATGTCTGTCCCCTTCCAAGGAATGCGGCGCTTACCGGATATGCGTCTCCCAACGGCAAACGCGACCCCGAAGGGCCGCGCGGCGGGAGCGGTTTCTCGGGTGAGACTACTGCGCCGTGCAGGCGCTTTGAACCCCCTGCGGCCTGGATTCGTATCCGCAACGGGAGTAGTCTTTCTGGTCGCGAAAGGGAGAGGACCAACGCCATGCCGACCTACCGCAAACGCCCCGGAGCCTATTCCTACGGCCACGGTATCGGGCTTCTTCTGCTCGATGCCCGCGCACCCTTCGTGCCGGGCGATGTCGGCAATGCCTCCAGCTACGATTATCCCGTGCTCTACAAGACCGTGCCCGGTCTGACCACCAATGCCTGCCTGGGCGGCGAGGCCGGCTGGGAGGACGCGGTCGTCAAGGCTGCCCGCGGGCTGGAGAAGGAAGGCGCCAAGGGCCTGTCCAGCGATTGCGGCTTCATGATCCAGTTCCAGGAGGTCGTCGCCGACGCGGTCGATATTCCGGTCGCGCTGTCGAGCCTGCTGCAACTGCCCATGATGGCCCGCTGCCTGGACCCCGAGGCGACCATCGGCATCCTGACCGCGGACGATTCGATCCTGACCCGCGACATGCTCGACCGCTTCGGCCTCCGCGTGCCCAACCCGATCATCATCCGCGGCCCCCAGAACGAACCCGAGTTCAACGAGGCGATCATGCTGGCCGGCCCCCAGGGCTCGCCCTCCATGACACTCGATTCCGACAAGATCCGCGAAGAGGTCGTGGGCACCGCCCGCGCGATGCAGGCGGAGCATCCGGAGATGGCGGCCATCCTGATCGAATGCTCGATCATGCCGCCCTATGCCAAGGCCGTGCAGGAGGCCGTGGACCTGCCCTGCTTCAATTTCATCGATGTCATCGACTATATGCATGCCGGCACCCGCCAGCGCGCCTATCACGGCGGCTATTAGGGACCGGATCCAGAGGAGGGAGCATACAATGCCGACCTACAGCACGCGCCGCGGCGCCTATTCCTATGGCCATGCCGTGGGCATCCTGCTGCTCGACGCCAAGGCCCCGTTCATTCCGGGCGACGTCGCCAATGCCACGAGCTACGACTTCCCGGTGATCTACAAGACGGTGGAGGGGCTTTCGACCTCGGTCTGCCTGAACGGCGCGCCCGAGTTCAACGAGAAGCTGGCCGAAGCGGCCAAGGAACTGGCGCGCGAAGGGGTCAAGGGCATCTCCAGCGATTGCGGCTTCATGCTGCAGTTCCAGGAGGCCGTGGCCGACGCGGTCGATATCCCGGTCTGCATGTCGAGCCTGCTGCAGCTTCCCTTCATCGCGCGCAGCCTGGATCCGAGTCAGCCGATCGGCGTGATCACCGCCGATTCGACCAATCTGGACGAGGGCTTCCTGACCCGCGGCGGCGTCAAACTGCCGCCCAACCCGCTGATCATCCGGGGGATGCAGGACGAGCCGGAATTCAAGACCGCCGTGCTGGAGGAGAAGGGCAGCCTCGATTCCGACCTGATCACGGCGGAAACCGTGGCCTGCGCCGAAAAGCTGCTGGCCGAGTATCCGACCATGGGCGCCATCCTGCTCGAATGCTCCATGCTGCCGCCCTATGCCAAGGCGGTGCAGGACGCGGTCGGCCTGCCGGTCTACGACTTCATCAGCGCCATCGATTATCTCAGCGCGGGCATGCGCCCCCGCGCCTATACCGGCGGCTATTAAGCCCGCGCCGAGATCTGGGAGAGACAACCATGCCCGTCTACAAGACCCGTCCGCAGGCCGAGGCCTATGGCTATTGCACCGGCATCCTGCTGCTCGACTACCAGGGCCCCTTCGTGCCCGGCGATGTCGGCAATGCCGACACCTACGACTATCCGGTCCTGTTCAAGGTGGTCGAAGGGGCGACCTATCCCCGCGTCTTCACCGGCGATCCGGAGCTGGAGCCCGCCATCATCAAGGCGGCGCAGGAGTTGGAGGCCCAGGGGGTCAAGGCGATCAGTTCGGATTGCGGCTTCTTCCTGAACTACCAGGACGTCATCGCCAAGGCCGTGAACATCCCGGTCTGCGCCTCGAGCCTGCTGCAGGTGCCCTTCGTCGCCTCCTTCCTGGGCAAGAGCAAGTCGATCGGCGTCATCACGGCCGATTCGACCGCCCTGTCCAACCACATGATCGCCAAGACCGGCCTCGACAACGACCGCAAGCTGGTCATCAAGGGCATGCAGGAGCAGCCCTGTTTCGACAAGCAGATCATGCAGGAAGGCGACGAGCTGGTGACCGAGGATATCGAGCGCGAGACCGTGGAAGTCGCCCTCGAGATGCAGCGCGAGAACCCTGACCTGGGCGCCATCGTCCTCGAATGCTCGATGCTGCCGCCCTATTCCAAGGCGGTGCAGGAGGCGACCGGCCTGCCGGTCTACGACTTCATCACGATGATCGACTATTTCCAGCGCGGCACCCACCAGAAGGCTTACGACACGCCGCGTCACTACTACTAGGCGCCCCGCGCCGAACCCAAGAACGAAAAGGGCGCCGGTCCCGCAAGGGGGCCGGCGCCCTTTCCATTCTTGTTTGCCCTATTTCGCGATGACCTCGCGCGGGACGTGGTTGATGCGCTCAGGCGCGCCCTCGGTGACGATCGCGCTCTCGCCGATACACATGGCCAGGCCGGCCTCGCGGTCGAACAGGATCATGTGGAGGAAATAGACCATGCCCGGCGCGATGACCTGGGGATTGCCGGTCCAGAACATGGGCCAGTCCATCCAGGTCGGCGGATACATGGCACCCATCGTGTAGCCGCAGGCCGCTAGGCTGGCATGGCCGTAACCCGACTTCTCGAAAGCCCGCTTATGGGCGTCATAGACCTCGCCCACCGTATGGCCGGGACGCATGATCTCGTGGCAGGCGTCGATGGCGTCGGAGCAGGCCTTGTTCATGTCGGTGAGGCGCGGATCAACCTTGCCGAGGACGACGTTGTACATCGAGGCGGCGTGGTAGTGGCGGTAGGTCCCCGCCGGCTCGAAGGTGACGTTGTCTTCCGCGCCCACGGTGATGTCGCCGGTGAAATAGCGACCGAAGAACTTGGCCGGGCCGGCGCCGACCGGCCAGCGGCTGGCCGAGGGATCGCCGCCGGCCTCCAGCATGGCCGCGAACATGCGGCCGTAGATCGTCTTGCAGGTCACGCCGGGCTTGGTCTCGGCAATGCTGACCTCGATCACCTTGTCGCAGAGCGCACCGGCCTTGCGCACATAGATCAGCTCGGCCGGGCTCTTAACCAGGCGCAACAGCCGCACCAGATCCGAGGCATCGACCGTCTCGCAGAACCCGTCGAAGGCCGCATCGACCATCTTGCCGCGCTGCGCCGTGAGGCCGTAAGCGTGGTACTCGATGCCGACCCGCTTGCCCCGCGCGCCGAGCGACTCGAGCATGTCGCGCAGGTCCTCGCCCGGCGTCGCCCCGTCGCGGTCGTACCAGAGGCGGATATCGTCGACGATCGAGGTGACCCGCGACTGGTCCTTGTCCGCCGTCCGGGTCAGCAGGGCCAGGCGTCCGTCGCCCCGCAGATACATGCCCTGGAACATGGTGTAGCCGGAGGTGTCGTAGCCGGTCAGGTAGTACATCGATTCCTGGCGGAACATGACCAGCCCGTCGAGGCCCTGTTCGGCCATGGCGGCGCAGGCCGCCTTCTGCCGGGCAGCGAATTCCTCACGCGTGAAATGCAGAATCGGAATTTCCATGATCTGTCTCCTCCCTCTCTAGTTCGCGACCAATGTGCGCGACACGTGATTGACCGGCTCGCAGGCGCCCTCGGTCACGATCGCCGTCTCGCCGGCACTCATCGCCAGGCCGGTCTCGCGGTCCAGCAGGTTCATGTGCATGAAGAAGACCATGCCCGGGGCGAGGATCTGGGGATTGCCGGCATAGATCATCGGCCAGTCCATCCAGGTCGGCGGATACATCGCCCCCTGGGTATAGCCGCAGGCGTGGAGATAGGCCTCGCCGAAGCCGTGTTCGGTCATCACCTTGGCATGGATATCGAAGACCTCGACCACCGTATTGCCCGGCCGCAGCATGCCCTCGCAGGCCTCCAGCGCTGCCGTGCAGGCGGCCGTCATGCGCTCGTGCCGCGGATCGACCTTGCCGGTCACGACGACATATTGCATGGCGGCGTGGTAGTGGCGGTGGGTCCCGGCGAATTCGAGCATCACCTGGTCCTGCTCGCCGATCACGCCCATGCCGGTGTGATAGCGCACGAACATCGCCTCGTCGCCCGCCCCCATCGGCCAGCGGGAGGCCGAGGGATCGCCGTCGCCGGCCAGGATCGCCTTCTGCATCTCGCCATAGACCGCCCCGACCGATTCGCCGGGCACACATAGGCGGTTGGCGACGTCGCGCGCCGCGTCGCAATGAATCCCGGCCTTGCGCACGTAGTCCAGTTCGGTCGGGCTTTTCACCAGGCGCAGCAGGCGAATGAGGTCGGAGGCGTCGTCCAGATCGCAGAACCCGTCGAGCGCCGCATCGACCATCTTGCCGCGCTGGGCGGTCAGGCCGTAGGCGTGATACTCGATCCCGACCCGCTTGCCCCGGCAGCCCATGCCGTCGAGCAGATCGCGCAGGTCCTCGCCCGGATTGGCGCCTTCCCGGTCGACCCATTCACGCACATCCGCGACCACCGAGGTGAGGCGCGCCTGGACCCGGTCGGCCGAGCGGATCAGCAGCACAAGCCGTCCGTCGGCCCCCAGATAGCCGCATTGGAACATGACGAAGCCTTCGGAATCGTAGCCCGTCAGCCAGTAGAGGCTGTCGGGGCGGAACATCACCAACCCGTCCAGCCCGGCCTCTTCCATGCTGCGCAGGGCGGCGGCCTTGCGCGCGGCGAATTCCTCGCGTGTGAAATGAAGTGTCATGGCGGCCGGCCCTAGTTCGCGACCAGTTCGCGCGGGGCGTGGTTGACCGGTTCGCAGGCGCCCTCCGTCACGATCGCGGTTTCGCCCAGATGCATGGCCAGGCCGGTCTTCTGGTCGAGCATGATCATGTGCATGAAGAAGACCATGCCCGGCGCCAGGACCTGGGGATTGCCGGTCCAGAACATCGGCCAGTCCATCCAGGTCGGCGGATAGGTCGCGCCCATCGTGTAACCGCAGGCGTTGAGATAGGCATGGCCGAAGCCGTGCTCGGTCATGACCCGGGCATGGGCGTCGAAGACCTCGCCCACGGTATTGCCCGGACGCAAAGCCTCCTCGCAGGCGGTGAGGGAGGCGAGGCAGCTGTCGAACATCCGGCGGTGACCGTCGCCGACCTTGCCCGTCACCACCGTGCTCATCGCCGCCGTGTGGTAGTGGCGATAGGAGGCGGCGAATTCATGGGTCACCTGGTCCTGCTTTCCCACCGTCTCCTTGCCGGTGTGGTAGCGCACCATATTGGCGTTCTCGCCAGCGCCCATGGGCCAGCGGCTGGCCGTCGGGTCGCCGTCGCCGCGCATGATGACGTTCAGCATCTCGCCATAGACATTGCCGAGGAACTCACCCGGCTTGGTCATCGTGTTGGCGATGTCCCAGGCGGCGTCGCAGAGCGCGCCGGACTTGCGCATGAAATCCAGTTCCGCCGGGCTCTTCACCAAGCGAAGCAGGCGCACGACATCGGAGCCGTCGACCAGCTCGGCCCAGCCCTCGAAGGCCGCATCGACCGTCTTGCCGCGCTGCGCCGTCAGACCGTAGGCGTGATACTCGACGCCGATCCGCTTGCCCTTGCCGCCCAGGTCCTCGACCATCTGGCGCACATCCATCGCCGGATTGGCGCCGTCCTTGTCGACCCAGATGCGGATATCGTCGAGCACGCTGGTCATGCGCGACTGGATCCGGTCGGCCGAACGGGTGCAGAGGGCGATCTGCCCGTCGGCGGCCAGATACATGCCCTGGAACATCGAAAAGCCGGAGGTGTCGTAGCCGGTCAGGTAATACATCGATTCCTGGCGGAAGATCAGCAGCCCGTCGAAGCCCTCTTTCGCCATCGCGGCGCAGGCCGCCTTCTGCCGGGCCGCGAATTCCTCGCGCGTGAAATGCAATGCCATGATTCGAATCTCCCCCTCGTTGATTGCCCCGCGGATCATCTGGCGCGGCGCGGTTTCGGCGGGCAGCATAGGACGAAACCTCACGGCGGAGGAATGCCATGAACGCGGAAGAAATACGCCTGCCCTTCGATCCTGAAGAATACCGGCGACGGGTCGCGGCGGCGCGCCGCGCCATGGCCGAGGCTGGGATCGAGGTCCTGCTCGCGACCGGGCCGGAGAATGTCTGGTATCTCTCCGGCTTTCGCACCGGCACGGCCCATGTCTTCACCGCCCTGGTCCTGCCGATCGAGGGCGAGGCCTTCTGGGTGCTGCGCCGGACCGAGTTGAGCAACACCCGCGCCCTGGCGGAGGTTTCCTGGGTGAAACACGCCGTGGGCGTGCCCGACGGAACCGACCCGCCGGTGGTCCTGGCCGAGGCCCTGGCGGCGCGCGGCTTCGGCGCGGCCCGCATCGGCATCGACCGGGAGGGCTGGTTCTTCACCGCCGCCATGCAATCCCGGTTGGAAGCCGGGTTGCCGGAAGCCCGCTTCCTCGATGCCTCGGGCCTGGTCGAGCGCATCCGCACGATCAAGAGCGCGCCCGAGATCGCGGCCATGCGCGCGGTCGGCACGATCACAGCGACGAGCCTGGGCGCCGGGATCGACCTTCTGGAAGAGGGTGTGACGGACCGGGAGATCGGCGCGGTGATGACGGCGACGGCGATCCGCGCAGGGGGCGAGCCCATGCCCCAGGGCCCCTTCGTCACCTTCGGCCCGCGCAGTTTCCGCGCCCATAGTACCTGGACCGGCGATCCGATCCCGCGCAGCGCCCTGGTCAACACGGAAATGGCGGCGACCATCGACCGCTACCATGTGCCCTGTTTCCGGGTCTCCGTCATCGGCCCGCCCTCTGCCGAACTGGCCCGCTTCCACGCGGCCTCGGAGAAGGGGCTGGCGGCCGCGCTCGACCGGATCGAGCCGGGCATGACCAGCCACCGAGCCGATACGATCATGCGCGAGGCCATCGAGAAGGCGGGCTGCGGCGATGAATTCGTCGTCCGGGCAGCCTATGGCATCGGTCTGTCCTTTGGCCCGACCTGGGGCGAGGACCGGCTGATGGCGCTGCGTCCGGGCGACCAGCGCCTCGTCGAGCCGGGCATGGGCTTCCACTTGGTCCCCGCCCTCTACCGCGAGGGCCTGGGCTGCGTCTGCTGCTCCATGCCCGTGGTCGTGACCGATACCGGCCTGGACCCCCTGCTCGATCTGGAGCCGAGGCTGTTCGTCAAGGATTGACGGGCGGCGGCAATTGGTTGGGAGGAGTTGCGGCACGGTTCGGGCTGGCGATCTGCGATCCTCGCCCTTCGACAGGCTCAGGACGAGGACGGCGAGAGCCCAGCCGCTTCGAAATATAGGGAGACCCCACCTTCGGCCTCATGCTGAGCCTGTCGAAGTATGAGGTCGCGGCACCGTCCCCCGCCGAACCTTAACGCTCGTCCAATCCCCGGCGGAACATCGCCGCCTCCTCGTCGCGCCGCGCCCGCAACCCGGCCAGGGTCGGCCAGAGCCGTTTCATCGCTACGAAACAGGCCGGCACGGCGGCAAGGTTCTCCGGCCCGCCCGCATCCAGAAAACCCCGAATTTCGGCCATTTCCCGGCGCGAATCGCGGCCCGGCCGATCCGTCAGCCGGCCGCCCCGGTTATAGACCAGGGAAACCAGGGCGCCCCGGCACAGGGGCGGGAGAGCATCCAGGACGGGATAGGCGGCACGCGTATCCGCGACCGCGCGCGGCAGGGAGGCGCGGCAGAACACCCGCCAGGCCGCGCCGAAGGGCACCCGCAGATCGCGGAGGGCGGCGACCGCCCGGGCATCCGCCCGCTTGCCGAGCCAGGGGCGCAACCGGGCCAGAACCGGCCCCGGCAGCTCATCTCCCCAATCTTCCTAAAACCGTGCCGGATCGGCAAAGCGCAGGTCGTAGCCGATGCCGATGGTGACGCCGCTTTCCGCCCCCGGATAGGCCGGCGCCTGGAGGTGGCTTTCGTAATAGCCTCGGCTCGAAACCTCGTGGCGCACGATGAAGCCGACGGCCTCGGTCGGGATATCGTGCGACGGCTCGGGCACTGCCTCGAGCCAGCGCCAGAGTGTCTCGTCGGCATGATCGGCCGGCGGCAGCCCGGCCTCGGCCCGAGCCTCGCGCACTGCCCGAGCCGTCCCCGGCCCGAAATCGCCGTCCGGCACCAGCATCGAGCCCAGCTTGTTTAGAAGCCCCTGCAGCCGAACGACCGCCTCTCCCTTATCGCCCCTGCGCAGGTCGGGATGCATGGCAGGCAATGTCAGCGCTCGGTCTCGCGGACAAACAAAATGCAGGTAGCGACCGATGTGTCCCCCACCTCGCCCTCCCACCACTCCGCGGCGGGCCCCTCCCTCCCCGCCCCCGGGGGCGGAGAGGACCGGGGTGAGGTGGGGGCGTCGCACCACGATTCGATTGCGAATGTCATAACTGCTCCGGCCGCACCGCGAGGCAGGTGTCGTCGCGGGATTCCAGCAGGGCAGCCTGGGTGACGGTCGCGGGCAGTTCCCAGCGGAAGAAATAGCGGCAGGACGCCAGCTTGCCCTCGTAGAAGTCGCGCGCCCCGCCGTCCTCCTCGGAGACCCCGACATCCCCGGCGGCCAGGCCGCGCTCGGCGGCCAGGGCCTGGCGCAGCCAGATCCAGGCGATCACCGTATGCCCGGTCATGGCGAGATAGACGCTGGCATTGGCCAGCCCGGCCTCGGCATCCTCGGCCATATGGGCGGCCAGGGTCGCCGTCACCCGGTCGAGCCGGTCCAGGGCCTTGGCCAGGGCTTCGGCATAGTCGGCCAGGGCGGTGCTGCCCCGGCCGGCCTCGACGGTCCGCATGATCTCGCGGCGCAGCAGGGCCAGGGCGGCGCCGTCCTGCATCACCGCCTTGCGGCCCAGCAGGTCGATCGCCTGGATGCCGTTCGTGCCCTCGTGGATCGGGTTCAGGCGATTGTCGCGGTAATGCTGCTCGACCGGATATTCGCGGGTATAGCCGTAGCCGCCATGAATCTGGATCGCCAGGCGGTTGGCCTCCAGGCACCAGTCGCTGGACCAGGCCTTCATCACCGGGGTCAGGATTTCGAGCAGCAGACCGGCCTCGCGCCGCGCCGTCTCGTCCGCCGCCGTGGCCTGTTCATCGACCAGCCGGGCGCAGGCCAGGCCCAGGGCAAAGGCGCCCTCGACATAGCTTTTCTGGGCCAGAAGCATGCGCCGGACATCGGCATGGGCGACGATCGGCACGGGTGCCGAGGTCGGATCCTTGGCCCCGGCGGGCCGGCCCTGGGGCCGCTCTCGCGCATAGTCGAGCGAGGCGTTGTAACCCGCCGCGCCCAGCATGGTCGCGCACATGGCCACGCCGATCCGCGCCTCGTTCATCATGTGGAACATATGGGCTAGGCCGCGATTGGCCGCGCCCACCAGGGTGCCCCGGCATTCGCCCTTCTCGCCGAAATTCAGCATGGTCGAGACCGTGCCGCGCCAGCCCATCTTGTGAATGAGCCCGGCCAGGGCGACGTCGTTGTCGATCACCGGCCGGCCCTCGCCGTCCGGGCGGTAGCGCGGGACCAGGAACATCGAGATGCCTTTCACCCCCGGCGGCGCGTCGGGCAGGCGGGCCAGCACCATATGGACGATATTCCCGCTCAACTCGTGCTCGCCGCCCGAGATGAAAATCTTGGTGCCCTTGATCCGATAATCGCCCTCGCCGGTCGGCTCGGCCCTGGTCCGGATATCGGCGAGGGAGGAACCCGCCTGGGGCTCGGTCAGGGCCATCGTGCCGTAAGTCCGGCCGGCATACATCGCCTCGAGATGGTCGGCCTTCTGCGCCTCGGTGCCGAAAGCGGCCAGCATATTGGCCGCGCCGATGGTCAGCATGGGATAGGAGGTCGCGGCGACATTCGCCATCAGGAACTGGGAGAAGCAGGCCTGGGCCACCGTCCAGGGCATCTGCAATCCGCCCAGTTCGGCATCGACATGGGCCGCGCCGAACCCGGCCTCGAAAAAGGCGTCGAGCGCCGCCTGATAGGCCGGCAGGGTCACGATCCGGCCGTTCTCGATTCTAGGCTCGTCCTCATCCGCCGCGCGGTTGCAGGGCGCGAAGAGATCGCCGGCGATCTGGCGCGCGGTTTCCAGCGCCGCGTCGAAGGTCTCGCGCCCGTGTTCCTGAAATCTTTCGCGCGCACAGAGTGCTTCGACGTCGAGCAGTTCGTAAAGCACGAAACCCAGTTCCCGTTCACCGGTCAGCCGCAAACCCTCGATCCTTCCCTGCCCCAGTAACGCCTAGCCCAACCGTGACGCCTGGCCCAGCGAAGAAGGGCCGGACAATCGTCCGGCCCCTCCCGCGTCGGGTAGTCGCCCGAAATCAGTCCTGCGCGAACTGGTTGTGCCACTTCTCCTTGAGGCCCTCGCGCGCGATGAACTTCTGCCATATATTGACGAAGCTCAGGAAGTGGTATTCGCCCGGCCGCATGGCGTAGGAATAGCCCTGCGGGTTGAGCGGCTCCTCAGCCAGCACCACCAGATTCATCGGCGCGTTCTCCTTGACCATCCGGTTGAGGGTCGAGGTATCCGTCAGGACCGCATCGGCCCGCTTGCTCGCCACTTCGAGGAAGACGGTGGACAGCTTGTCGGTGACCGAGGGCTGGACCTTGGCCTTCTTGAAATAGCGATTGGAGAAGGCCTCGTCCGCCGTGCCCGAGATGACGGCGACCGTTTTGCCGTCGGTGTCGAGATCGGCATAGGACGTAATGCCCGAATCCGCACCGACCGCGACCGACATGGTCTCGAAGCCCGCCGGATTGGCGAACAGGACCTTCATCGCGCGTTCCGGCGTCGCGAACATCGGCGCCATCACGATATCGCATTTGCCGGTTTCGAGACTCGGGATCAGGGTGCCCCAGGCGGTGTCGACATGCTCGACCTTCACGCCCATCGTCTCGCCCAGGTGATTCGCGGCCTCGACGTCGGAGCCGACCCATTCGCCGGTCTTCGGATCCTTGATGCCCCAGGGCAGCGCCTCGGCATGGCAGACGCGCAGCACACCGCGTTCGGTGATCTCCTGGATCAGGGTGTCGCGCTCATGGTCGTCGGCCAAGGCGGCACCCGCCGACAGGCCGATCGTCGCCGCCAGAACGGCGAAAAGCAGACGTCTCATACCCGTATTCCCTCCCGTTGTTATGCAACCGCCGCGATTCCCTCGCGTGCGGCCTACAAGCTAAACAAATCAGGCAGACCTGTCACGGTTCGATGTTTTAAAGAATCTTGCTGAGGAAATTCGCCTGGCGCTCATCCTCGGCCTCGGAGAAGAAGCGCTCGGGCGGCGCATCGACCAGAATCTGCCCATCGGCCATGAACAGCACGCGGCCCGCCACCTCGCGCGCGAAGCCCATCTCGTGGGTCACAACCAGCATGGTCATGCCCGATTCCGCCAGTTCGCGCATGACATCCAGGACTTCCTTGATCATTTCGGGGTCGAGGGCGCTGGTCGGCTCGTCGAACAGCATGACCCTTGGCTCCATCGCCAGGGCGCGGGCGATCGCCACCCGCTGCTGCTGGCCGCCGGAAAGCTGGCTCGGATATTTATCGATCTGATCGCCGATCCCGACCCTTTCGAGCAGCCGTTCGGCGCGGTCGTCGGCTTCCTTGCGGCCCAGCCCGCGCGCCGTCATGGGGGCGAGGATCAGGTTCTGGCGCACGCTCATATGCATGAAGAGGTTGAAGCTCTGAAACACCATGCCGACCTCGCGGCGGACATTCTGGATGTCCTTCTTGCCGCCCGGCAGGTGAATGCCGTCGACCACGATCTCGCCGCCGTCGATTCCCTCCAGCCCATTGATCATGCGCAGGAAGGTCGATTTGCCGCCGCCCGAGGGGCCGACGATGCAGACCACCTCGCCCACCCGCACTTCGGTCGAGACCGCATCGAGGGCGGTGAAATCGCCGAACCGCTTGACCACGTCCCGGCAGAGGACGATCGGATCGCCCTCTTTCGCCCCGTTCGCCCCGTTCGCAGAGTCCTGCGCCGTCTCGGTCATACTCGCACCTCTAGTTCCCGGTCCGCCGCAGCCGCCGCTGTTCGGCCCGCCGCGCATAGACGCTCAAGGGGAAGATGATCATGAAATAGATCACGGCGATCGCCGTGTAGAATTCCATATAGGCGAAGGTCTTGGACCCCAAAGTCGAGGCCACGAAGATCAACTCGGCCACGCCGATCAAGGCGAGCAGGCTGGTCGCCTTCAGCAGCTCGGTCAGAAAGTTCACCAGGGCCGGCATCATCCAGCCGATCGCCGGCGGCACGATCACGCGCCGGACGATATGAAAGATCGGAATGCCCAGAGCGTTGGCCGCCTCGATCTGCCCGCGCGGCACGGCCTGCACCCCGGCCCGGAAGATTTCGGCCATATAGGCGCCGCCATAGGCCGACAGGGCGATGATCGCGCAGCCGTATCGTCCGATGCGGACATCGAAGAGCAAGGGCAGGCAATAGAAAACCCAGATGATCAGCACGATCTCCGGGGTGGCGCGGAACAGGTCGATATAGGCCGTGGCCAGGCGGCTGGCCGCGCCATGTTTCTGCAGCCTTCCAATGCAGACCACCGCGCCGACCGCGCTGGAGCAGACGAGGCTAACCGCCGTGATCCAGACCGCGACCCAGGCCCCGCCCAGGAGTTCGGGGTAGTAGCGCAGGATGATATTGACATCGAAGCTCACGGCCTAGCGCTCCCCCCGGGTCAATCGCCGTTCCAGGCGCAGGGTCCAGCGGCCGGCTTGCCAGCCCAGCACCAGATAGACCGCGGCCGCGAAGGTCAGCGGCTCGATGAAATGGAAGGTGTCGTTCGACACGCGCAGCGCGGAGTTAAAGAAATCGTCGACCAGCAGGCCCAGGCCGACGATCGCCGTCGCCTTGAAGAAGCTGATGTTCTGGTTGAGCAGGGCCGGGATGACCGTGCGAATGGCGGGCGGCAGGACGACTCGGGTCCAACGGGTCCGGGCCGGCAGGCCGAGCGCCTGGGCCGCCTCGATCTGGCCGCGCGGCACGGCCTGAATGCCGGCGCGCATGATCTCGGTGTAATAGGCCGCCGCCTGCAAGCCGATGCCGATGATGCCGCTGACCAGGGCCGTGGTGTTGATCCCAGTGACCAGCGGCAGGGCGAAATGGATCCACAGGAGCTGAACCAGCAGGGGCGTGTTGCGAAAAACCTCGACATAGGCCGCGACCAGCCAACGCAAGGGTGCGAAGGGCGACTGGCTGCCGATCGCGAAGAGGGTGCCGAAGAGTATGCCGACGATCCCAGCCTCGACCGTCAGCAGCAGGGTGATGCCGAAGCCGTTGATCAGGGCGATCCGGTATTCCCAGATGAAGGCAAATTCGAAGGATCGGACGAGCGTCCAGTTGAGATTGGCCAGCATCAGCGCGCCAAGCGCCAGAAGGACGGCGTGAAAGCCCCAGCGATTGGCCAATCCGCCCAGGGTCCCCGCCCGGGTCCCCGCCCTGATCATGGCCGACCCCGGTCGTTCTTCGACACTTCTGACAGCACGCTTTCCCCTCCTTCGCGCGCCAAGCCTAGACGACGGCTAATCCCGACGCTACCCGCGGGACGGCCGGCGCGGTATAGATGGCGGGAACAATCCGAGGGTTTGGGGGAGGGAAACGAAAGATGGCGAAGACCGCGCTGCGACTCGGTTTGCTCTGGCCCGGCGGCGGCGCCGAGCAGGAATATTACCAGTTCGCCGAGGCCCTGGACGACAAGGTCAAGATATTCCTCGCCCCGACCCGGGTGGGCGGCGGCGATGACGACGATCACGAGGTCGAGCATCTGAAACAGACCGCAAGGGTGGACTGGCTGCTGGAAGCCTCGCGCCGCCTCACCTGCCTGAAGCCCGACACGATCTTCTGGGCCTGCACCAGCGGCAGCTTCATCCTGGGCCGCGCCCATGCCGAGGCCCAGGTCGCCGCGATCGAGAAGGAAACGGGCGCACCCGCGGGCAGCACCTCGCTGGCCTTCGCGCGCGCGCTGAAGCGCCTGGGCCTGACCCGGGTTTCGGTCCTGGCGACCTATCCCGAACCCGCCTCGCGCGCCTTCGTCGCCTTCCTGGCCGAGCACGGCATCGAGGCCGTCCATTTGCAATGGCTCGACGCGCAAAGCGGCTGGGCCGCCTCGGTCATGCCGCGCGAAAAGGTGATCGCCGGGGCCCGAGCCGCGGCGGTCGCGGGCGCCCAGGCCGTGCTGGTCCCCGACACCGCCATGCCGACCCTGCATCTGGCCGAAGCCTTGGAAGAGGCCGCGGGCCTGCCCGTGCTGACCGCCAATCAGGTCACCCTCTGGGACGCCATGCGCCTGGCCGGCGGCGGCATCCGGGTCCAGGGTTTCGGCAGCACCTTCGACCGGTTGGACGCGGCCGAGGCCGCCGCCTGACGAAATTGCGCCGGATCGCCCGGCGTGGGGTTGCGCCCTGGCGGCGCGATAAGGATGCTGTGCGCCCGTCCGGGTGGCTTGGCGAATAATCGAAGAGGAGAGACGCAATGGTGGCGAATCGGGTGAAGAAAATCTGGGCCGAGGGCGGCACGGTATGCAACGGCTGGCTGGCCATTCCCAACGCGGTGCCGGCCGAGTTCATGGCCCATCAGGGATGGGACAGCATCACCATCGACATGCAGCACGGCCTGGTCGAGCTGAGCGACGCCCTATCCATGCTGCAGGCGCTGTCGACCACCGATGTCATGCCCATCGTGCGCGTCAACTGGAACGACCCGGCGCCGATCATGAAGGCGCTCGACATGGGTGCGATGGGCATCATCTGCCCGATGATCAACAGTCGCGAGGAATGCGAGCGCTTCGTCGGCGCCTGCCGCTATGCGCCCGACGGCTATCGCAGCGTCGGCCCGGTGCGTGCCGCACTGGCCCATGGCGGCGACTATATCCCGACCGCCAACAAGTCGATCCTGACCATGGCCATGATCGAGACCAAGCAGGCGGTCGAGCGGCTGGACGAGATCCTGACCACCCCGGGTCTCGATTCGATCTATGTCGGCCCCTCGGACCTCTCGGTCAGCTACGGCCATAGCGCCGGCTTCGACCCGAAGACCCCGGAGGTGCTCGACGCCATCCACAAGATTGCCAAGGCGGCGAAGAAGCACGGCATTGCGGCCGGCATCCATACCGGCTCGGTCGCCTACGGCCTCGAGATGGTCGAGGCGGGCTATCAGTTCATCACCTTCCTCAGCGAGCTGCGCCTGATGTCCTGGGCCGCCAAGAACATGACCACCGCCTTCAAGGCGGGTAAGCCCGCGCCGAACGCGCCCTAGCCCGGAACCCCGGCCCGAGATCCCGCGCAGATCGGCAACGCCCCGGCGCGGGACCACCGTCCCGGGCAATGCTATGCTCTCCGAAGGCAATTCCAGGGGAGCGTGGAAGCATGACGCAACCGGCCCCTTCGACGCCTTTGATCGCACTCGAGGGAGTCGTGCTCGACACGGAGACGACCGGCCTCGACGCGAGCATGGCGCGGCTGGTCCAGATCGCCGCCTTGCGAATCACGGGCGAGGCCATCGCCTTCGACGATGGTTTCGACAGCCTCGTCGACGGTGCTGTCAGTCTAATGGAAACTTGTCTCTGAGTGACAAGTGAATAGACGCTTTAAGCAGCCA
>JAQCGR010000399.1 GCA_027619995.1 Pseudomonadota bacterium
CGGCACTCGCTCTACGCCTGGAAGAAGAAGTTCTCGCAGCTGTCCGGCGGCGACGACAAGGATGCCGAGATAAGGCAGCTCAAGCGCGAACTGACCAGGGTGACCGAAGAGCGCGACATCCTAAAAAAAGCGACCGCGTATTTCGCCAGGGATGCCAAGTGAGATCCGCGTTCGTTGCCGAGCATCGCCCCCTGTTTGCAGTGCGTGCGATGTGCCGGTGTCTGCGCATCCAACCGAGCGGCTTCTATGCCTGGCTGAAGAACCCGTTGAGCAAGAGGGCCCGGGAAGACGCCCGCCAGACCGAGCTCATCAGGACGGCATGGAAGGACAGCGGCAAGGTTTACGGCTATCGCAAGCTACACGATGACCTGCTGGATCAGGGCGAGACGATCTGCCCGAACCGTGTCGCCCGCCTTGCCAGGCAGGCGAACATCAAGGCCCAGATCGGCTACAAGCGCCGGCCGGGAAGCTATGGCGGCAAGCCATCACTGGTAGCGGACAACACGCTGGACCGGCAGTTCGACGTAGACGCGCCAGACAGGGTTTGGGTCACCGACGTCACCTACATCCGGACGTTGGAGGGCTTTGCCTATCTGGCCGTCGTCATTGATCTCTATTCCCGCCGCGTCGTCGGCTGGTCGATGCAGAGCCGCCAGACGACGGACGTGGCACTGCAGGCTCTGCTTATGGCCGTTTGGCGCAGGAAGCCGAAGAACAGGGTGCTGATCCACTCAGATCAAGGCTCCCAGTTCACCAGTATGGATTGGGCTGCGTTCCTCAAGGCCCACAATCTGGAACACTCGATGAGCCGGCGCGGGAACTGTCATGACAACGCCGTGGCAGAGAGCTTCTTCAATCTGCTCAAGCGAGAACGGGTACGGCGCAGGATCTACAGTTCCCGGGCCGAGGCCCGGCAGGATGTGTTCGACTACATCGAGATGTTCTACAATCCTCGGCGCAAGCACACGAAGAACGGGATGCTGTCGCCCGTCGACTTCGAACGGCAGCAGGAAACGATTACCGAGGGCGTCTAGAAAACTCGGGGCTATTCAGTCGTGGCCGTGGCCGAATATCCCGGATCGAAAAATAGTTCGGCCGGGGGTCGTCGGGCCGACCTTGCCGTCGCACGGACTACCCGCCGCCCCTACGGCGCTGTAGTCTGTGGTCGGGTTATCCGGGAGCGGGAGGATCGCATGCCAGCCGATGCATCGGTGCCCTACCAACGTATCGAAGTCGCGCCCATCGCCGGGGCCTTGGGTGCGGAGGTCGGCGGGGTCGACCTGTCCGAACCGCTGGACGATGCGGCATTTACCGAGATCGCGCGGGCGCTGCACGAGCATCTGGTTCTGGTCTTCCGTGACCAATGTCTCAGCGAGGCACGGCAGAAGGAATTCGGGCGGCGCTTCGGCGATCTCAACCGGCATCCCTTTGTCGATCCCGACCGTCAGGGCCGGCAGGATCCGGAGGTTTTCGAGGTCCGCCACGAGCCGGGAGAGACCTATATCTTCGGCGAGGGATGGCATATGGACCATGCCTGGAAGCCGGTCCCGCTGATGGGCGGAATTCTTTTCGCCGTCGAGGTGCCGCCCTGGGGGGGCGATACCCTGTTCAGCAATCTCTATCTGGCCTACGAGACCCTGTCCGAGGGCATGCGGGCGGCGCTTGACGGCATGCGCGCGGTCCATGCCGCCAATCCGGCGCTCTATGTCGGCGATCCGAATCTCTCCCTGACCCCGGACCAGATCGACGCCATGCGCGCGGTCCATCCGGTCGTCCGAACCCACCCCGCAACGGGACGCAAGCTGCTGTTCCTGCATCCCCATATTGTGCGCGAATTCGAGGGCTGGACGGCGGCGGAGAGCCGGCCGCTGATCGATTATCTGTGCGATCACGCGGTCCGCCCCGAATTCACCTGCCGCATCCGCTGGCGCAAGGGCGATGTGGTGTTCTGGGACAACCGCGCCGTCATGCACAACCCGATCAACGATTATCGGGGCTTTCGCCGGGTGATGCACCGGGTCGCCGTCGAGGGCGATGCGCCGCCGATGTGATGTGCGGGTCCGCGCCTCGCCGGAGTGCGCTGTCGGCATGGCGTCCAGACCAACGAGATGCGTGACAAATCCGCCGGCCGGGCGCCTGATCCGTTTGCCGCGGCGGGGCGCTCAGGCTGAACCGCTGCCTTCGGCCAACCTTACAGCGAGGAAATTTCCGATGCTTGCCAATGCACTCTTCGGCGTGAGCGACATCGCGCGCTCCACCACATATTACGACGCCGTATTCGCGCCGCTCGGCTACAAGCGCGTCATGACCGGCGAAAAATTCGTCGGCTATAGCGACACGCCCAAGACCAAGTTCTATATCTGCCTGCCGGCCAACGGCAAACCTGCCTCGGTCGGCAACGGTTCCCAGATCAGCGTCGTGGCCAAGGACAAGGAAGCGGTCGATGCCTTCTATGCGGCCGCGCTGAAGCATGGCGGCAGCGATGAGGGCAAGCCCGGCTACCGCCCGCCCGAGAAGAAGACGAGCTATGGCTGCTACGTGCGCGATCCCGACGGCAACAAGATGATGGCCGACTGCTCCGATCCGAAATAGATCGGACAATAATTTCGGGCCCGGCGGATGGGGGGCCGCCGGGCCCGACG
>JAQCGR010000047.1 GCA_027619995.1 Pseudomonadota bacterium
CACTGAATTATATGTAAGAAATAGACGAAAGCCGCATCAAATGGTTCGGTTACATGGGAAATGCGGGTTTATAGATCTTGATCTTGGACTCGCCGTAATTGGCATTCAGGAAGTCGGCCGAGACCGTCGATTTCTGCGCGCCGAGCGTCTTGCCGGCGAGGCCTTTCGGCGTGACATCGGTAATGCCGGAATCCCTTGCGGCCACGAAGGTCAGCGAGTTCGTGTAGTATTTGTCGGTGAAATCGACGCGCCGCTCGCGTTCCTCGGTGATCGACATGGACGAGACGATCGCGTCGAAACGATCGGCGATCAGCGCGTCGATCAGGCCGTCCCAATCATGCACCACGAAGCTGCATTCGACCTTCATCTCGGCACAGAGGGCATTCGCGATATCGACGTCGAAACCGGCGAGTTTGTTGTCGTCGTCATACCCGTTGAAGGGCGGGTAGTTGGCCTGGATCCCGATCCGAACCGAGGTCCAATCCTTGGCGGTCGCGGTGCCGGTCATCGCGAGCAGCGCGGCAAGACAGAGCGCAATGCGGGTAAGGGTCATGTTGGCCTAATCCTTGTTCTATCGGTCGGGACCGCGCGCCGACGCCCGCCGCCAGGCTCCAGCAGGAGCCGACCTGGAACCGCGATATCATAGCCTATCACTCGCGGAAAGCAGCAGCACCGACCGCCCTGCCTTTACCCATCTGCATGGACCTCCAATCCCGCTAGCGAGGCTGGTCGCTCAAGCGCGCGGTGAAGCGGGCCAGCCTTTCGCAGGCTTCCTCCAGCTTTGCGCGCGGCGAGGTGAGAGACAGGCGAAGGAAGCCTTCCGCGCTCGCCCCGAAGCTCGACCCGGCCAGCAGCACGACCTTTTCTTCCTCCACCAGGCGGTTGGCGAAGGCCAGGGAATCGATGCCGGTTTCACGGATGTCGATCATCAGGAACATGCCGCCTTCGGGCGGCACGCAGGCCAGACGTGGGATGGCGTTGATGCGCGCACAGATCACGTCGCGCCGAATGCCGAACTCGGCGCGCATGGCCGAGGCTTCCTGGAACTGGTGCGACACGGCGACGACGGCGGCGTCCTGGATGAACATCGCGCAGCCATAGAGCATGCATTGCATGACGCTGTTGATGTGGTCGGCCATGCCGCCGGGCGAGATGATCCAGCCGATGCGCCATCCCGTCATGGCATGGGATTTGGAGAGGCTGTCGACCACCACCGTGCGGTCGGCCAGGCCTGGCACCAGGGCGGGCGAGCGCTGGGTCCGCCCGTCATAGGTGACCTCGGCATAGACCTCGTCCGAGATCAGCCAGAGATCGTTCGCCTAGCAGATCTCGGCCAGGGCGGCCAGTTCCTCCGCCTCTACCATCGCACCGGTCGGGTTATGGGGGAAATTGATCAGGATCGCCCGGGTGCGCGGCGTGATGGCGGCGGCCAGATCCGCCGGATCCAGATGAAAGCCGTTCTCCGCCCGCAGCGGCACGCCGACAGGCTCGGCGCCCGAAGACCGGACTGTCGCCTGTTAGGTGGCGTAGGCGGGGTTCAGCACGATCACTTCGTCCCCGGCCTCGACCAGGCAGGCGAGGGTGACGTAGAGACCGTTCTGCGCGCCCGGGCAGACGATCACCTGCTCGGCCTCGACCGGCTGGCCCGTCCGTTCGATGCGGTAGCGCGCGATCGCGCTGCGCAGTTCGGGAATGCCCGCGGATCCCGGATAATGGGTGCGACCGGCATGAAGGGCGTCGACCGCGGCCTGGGTGATCTCGGCCGGGGTGTCGAAATCCGGATCGCCGATACCCAGGAAGATGACGTCCTGCCCTTCGGCTTCCAACTCGCGCCCGCGCACATGGACATCCCAGGCGCGCGAGCCTTCGTCGGCGACCCGCTCGACAAGGCTCGAATAGTGGAGGCCGTTGGTGGCTTCGCGCAGGCGGATGGGGTGGTGGTCGGGGCGGGGGAGAGGCTGGTTCATACATCTAAGATAGTGCGCCGTGGTGGCGCGCAGGAGGGGGCCGAATCGCATCGCCGCTTTTCGCTCCTTGCATGGTTCCTTGGGCGCGGCCACTCTTCGGCCGGATGGGTCCGCGGGAACAGGGGGAAAGCATGAGTCCGGCCTTTGCCGCCTTCGCCGATAACGAACACCATGAGCGCCTGGCCCGCGCCCGGGCTGCCCTGCGCGATTCCGGGTTCGACGGCTGCGTGTCGGTCGCGCCCGAAACGCATTTCTACCTTGCCGGCTACGACGCCTGGGTCGCGGTCAACAGCCCGCAGGCTCTGGTCTTTTCGGCCAAGGACGAGCGCGAGCCGACCCTCGTCCTGCGCGACTGCGACCGGCCCATGGCGGACGAGACAACCTGGCTGTCCGACATCCGCAGCTATCGCCTGAACGCCGAGGACCATTGCGCCCTGATCGCCGAGGTCGCGGCCGAGCATGGCCTGGCGAGCGGCCGCATCGCGGTCGAGACCCAGTCCTATGCCATCACCTATGCCTATGGCCGAGACTTGGCCGAAGCCCTGGCGCCCGCCGAAATCGATGACGGGACCGCCGTGTTGGGCGGCTTGCGCCTCCTCAAATCGCCGGCCGAGATGGCCTATATCCGCGACGCGGCACTCTTCGCCGAACTGGGGTTGGAGACGGCGCGGCGCCGCCTGCGCCCCGGCATTACCGAGATCGCCCTGGCCGGCACGGTCGAGGGCGCGATGCGCGTGGCCGGCTGCGATTATTGGGCGATCCCCACGGAGCTGGCTGCGGGGCCGCGCGGGACCGCCATGCATGCCACGCCGCGCGACCGGGCGATCCTGTCCGGCGAGTTGGTCCATATGGAATTCGCCGGGGTCGCGCGGCGCTATCACGCGGTCGCCCTGCACACGGTCGCCTTGGGCAAGCCGAGTTCGCGCGCCCGCGACCTTTATGCGGCGACCTGCGAATCCTTGGCCGCCGGGATCGCGGCGATCCGTCCCGGCGCGCCGGTCTGCGATGTCGAGGAGGCCTGCCTCGCGCCCTTGCGGCGCGACGGCATCGCGGACGGATTCAAGATGCGCTTCGGCTATGGGATCGGCATCGCCTATCCGCCGATCTGGCTCGAGAGCCTGCAGATCAGCCGCGATTTCGACACGCGATTGGAGCCGGGCATGGTCTTCGTGCTCCATGCCGGGGTCGATCTGATGGATGAGGGATTGGGCGTCGTTCAGGGCGGCACCTATGCCCTGACCGACGCGGGGCTGGAGCAATTGGTCGGCGGCGGCGATGTGGCCTTGGAGGTGATCGGGGCATGACCATGCGCATCGGCCCGGAGGATATTTCGAAAGCGGCGGCGCGCATCGTCGGCCATATCCGCGAAACGCCGATCCTGCCCATGGAAGCGGGCGCGTTCGGTGTGCCCGGCGCGCTGACCCTCAAGCTCGAATGTCTGCAGCATTCCGGCTCCTTCAAGGCGCGGGGCGCGTTCAACTCCCTGCTTTCCGCGGATATCCCGGCGGCCGGCGTCATCACCGCCTCGGGCGGCAACCATGGCGGCGCCGTCGCCTATGCCGCGCGCTCCCTGGGTCACAAGGCGCGCATCTTCGTGCCCACCACCTCGCCCCGCGCCAAGATCGACCGGCTGCGCGCCTACGGCGCCGAAGTCACCGAAATCGGCGAGGCCTATGCCGATGCCTATGAGGCGAGCCAGGCGGTCAAGGCGGAGACGGGCGCGGTCGAGATCCACGCCTATGACCAGCCCGCCACGGTAGCGGGCCAGGGCACCGTGGCGCGCGAGATCGGAGGCCAGATGGACGGCATCGACACCATCCTCGTCGCGGTCGGCGGCGGCGGGCTGATCGCCGGCATCGCGAGCTGGTTCCAGGGCCGGGTCCGGGTCGTCGGGGTCGAGACCGAGGGCACGCCGACCCTGACACGGGCCCTAGCCGTGGGCCGTCCCGTCGATATCGAGGTCGGCGGCCTGGCGGCGGATGCTTTGGGTGCCCGGCGCATCGGAGAGATCGCCTATGCCACCGCGCAGGACCATGTGCACCGGGTCGTGCTGGTCGAGGACGACGCCGTGCGCGCCGCCCAGAAGGCGTTATGGGCCAATGTCCGCGTGATCGCCGAGCCTGGCGGTGCGACCGCCCTGGCTGGGTTGATGGCCGGCGCCTACCGCCCCGCAGCGGGCGAACGGGTCGTCGCCCTGGTCTGTGGCGCCAACACGGACCCCGCCACCGTCGTTTGAATACTCTCTCTTCCATAGGGAGAGGGAGGGGCCTGCACTGTCAGGCGTGGGAGGGTGAGGGGACCGATGTCTCCCGGGATAGGCCGAACCCCTCACCCGGCTCGGCTGCGCCTCGCCACCCTCTCGCTGTGGGAGAGGGTTGGTTGTTGCGCGACGGAATTCGCCGATTTCTCAGGCGGCCATCGCCAGTTTTTCGAAGCAGCCCTTCGCGGCTTCGACGAAGGCGTCGATATCCGCCTCGGTCGTGGGCGTCGAAATGAAACAGCCCTTGGTCGTGGTGATGTAGCCGGCGAGCAGCAGATCGCGCTGGAGCCGTGTCGTGGCTTCGGCCTCGGCCGGGGTCGGGAAGGTGTCGCGGTAGGTCTTCATGGACCGGGCCGAGGTGTGGATGCGGAACATCGAGCCGAGGCCCGCGACCTGACCGGGATAGCCGGCCTCATCCATCGCCGCGCGCAGGCCCGTTCGCGCCCGTTCGCCCAGCGCGTCCATGCGGGCATATTGTTCCGGCGTCATCAGTTCGAGCGCGATCCGACCGGCAGTCATGCCGACCGGGTTGGCGGTGAAGGTGCCGCTGGACGGATTGAGAGGCTTGCCTGCCCGGTGGTCGAACACGGCCATCGCTTCGGCATGGCCGGCGATCGCGGCGACCGGAAAGCCGCCGCCGACGATCTTGCCCAGGGTGGTCAGGTCCGGCCTGGCGCCGTAGAGGCCCTGGGCGCCCTGGGGGCCGAGGCGGAAGGTGACGACCTCGTCGAAGATGGTCAGGGCGCCGATCTCGGCGGCGACTTCCTGGATCATGTCGATGAAGCCCTGCTCCAGCGGAATCATGCCGCAGGAGAGGGAAACGGGGTCGATCAGGATGCCCGCGATCTCCGGCCCCTGGCCGCGCAGGATGCGCGCCGCCGCGTCGGTGTCGTTATAGGGAATGACCACCATGTCCTCGATCACGCCCCGGGGCACACCCTGGGTATAGGGCACGGCGCGGGGATCGTTGCCCCAGGTCTCCGGGGCGGAATCCAAGCTGATCTCGGCGAAGTCGTACATGCCGTGATAGGCGCCTTCGAGCTTGGCGATCTTGGGCCGCCCGGTGCGCGCCCGCGCCGCCTTGAGGGCGATCATCACGGCTTCCGTGCCGGTGTTGCAGAAGCGCACCCGCTCGAAGCCTTCGACCCGGGCGCAGAGCAGTTCGGCCAGGGAAATCTCGCTCTCCGTGGGCAGAATGAAGCAGCTTCCGTTGGCGATCTGCTCGGTCACGGCGGCGGTGATCGCCGGATGGGCATGGCCGTGCATCAGGGAAGCAAAATTGTTGGCGAGGTCCAGACGGCGCACACCGTCGACATCGGTGACATAGGCGCCGGCGCCCGATGCGGCATAAACCGGGAAGGGCTCCTGCCAGGTCTGCAGCCGGTTGATGCCGCCGGGCTCGACCTTTTCGGCGCGGGCGTAGAGCTTGGCGGAATTGCTATCCTCTTCGGGCCACATGGTCAGCCTCCTGCTGCTTCTTCGAGGGTGAAGAGGGGCGGGGTGTCAAGCGAACGGCGGATCATTTCCACCGTCGTATTGGCCCCGGTCACGATCAGGACGACGGTCTGTCCGGCCAGCTTTTCGCGTAGAGCCCAGGCCGCCGCCAAGCCTGCTGCGCCCGAAGGCTCGACCAGGATATGGGCGCATTCGGCCAGGCTGTGCATGGCGGCCAGCAGGTCTTCGTCGCTGACCAGAATCGCATCGTCCGCCGTCGAGCGGAGGCCGGCGAAGGCGCGCTTCGCGGGAAAGCGGGTGGCGAGGCCGTCGGCGAGGGTACGGACCGGCCGGGTCTCCGGCTTCCCGCTGCGATAGGATTCGGTCAGGGCTGGGGCACCGTCCGATTGGACGCCGATGACTTTGGCCCCTGGATGGATCGCCTTGAGCGCACGGCCTGCGCCGGTGATCAGGGGGGCGTCGCCGATGGGCACGATCATCGCGTCGACATGGTCCATGGCACGGCCGATCTCCAGCCCGATCGTGCCGGTGCCTTCCATCAGGTCGAGGCTTTCGCCGTCATTGACGAAATGCGCGCCGTTCTTCTCGGCGAAGGCGATGGCGGCCTCCTTCGCCTCGTTGTTGTCCTCGCCGATCAGATGGAGGGTGCCGCCGAAAGCCTTGATCATCGCCGCTTTCACCGCGTTGGCCTCGGCGGGCAGGAAGATATCGGCCTTCAGGCCCAACAGGCGCGCGGCATAGGCAACGCCCTGGCCGTGATTGCCGGTCGAGGAGGTGCAGACCTTCTCGATCCTGTCCTTCTCGTGCTTGCGCATGATGTCGATCATCGCGCCGCGCATCTTGAAGGAGGAAACCGGCGTGACGGTCTCGTTCTTGAGCCAGATTTCGGCGCCCAGGGCACGGGACAGGAGTTCCGAGCGGATCAGCGGGGTTTCCGCGAGATGGGGCCGAAGGCGCGCTTCGGCGTCCTCGATCCCGGCCAGTGTCGGCAGTTCCATGATCTCTCCCATCGGCATATGTGCGCGGGCATTGGACCGGACTAGGATGGTGCGGGCAAGGGGGAGGATGGCCATGCCGGCGAGCAGACGCGAGTTGCCGCGATTTTCCCGCGCCGAGTTCGAGGCGCGGGCCGAATGCGCGCGCCGCCTGATGACCAAATCCCGGCTCGACGCGGTGCTGGTCAGCACGGAAGCCAATCTCGGCTACCTCTCTGGCTTTACCAGCCAGCTGCCCTGGCTGACTCCGGCACGGCCCTGGTATTTCCTGTTGCCGCGCGTGGGCAGGCCGGTTGGGATCATTCCCGATTCAGGGGTCGATGCCTGGCGCGCGACGAGCTGGGTCACGGAGTTGCGCACCTGGCGCTCGCCCAATCCGGAAAACGAGGGACTGGATCTGATCGCCGCCGCGATCGGGAGTCTGAAAGTCCGCTACGGCCGGGTCGGATTCGAATTGGGGCCGGAGACGCGCCTGGGCTTCCCGGTCGCCGACCTGCTGCGCCTCAAGGATATGATCCGGCCCGCCGAGATGGTCGACGGCTCGGGCGTGCTGCGCGCGGCGCGCATGATCAAATCGCCGGCCGAGATCGCGCGCATCCGCCGGGCCGCGCGGATCGCCTGCGACGCCTTCGATGCCCTTCCGGATGCTTTCGAGAAAGGCTGGAGCGAGCGCGACGTCATGCGCTGGATGCAGGCCGAGACTCTGCTTCGCGGCGCGGACAAGGCGCCCTTCATGATGGTGCGGTCGGGGGCGGGTGCGATTTCCAGCCTCTATCTCGGCCCGACCGGGCGGCGGCCGAAGCGGGGAGACGTCATGCTGATCGACGCAGGCTGCGTCTATGACGGCTATTCCTGCGATTTCGACCGCCTATTTTCCTTCGGCCCGCCGACCGACGAGGTAAAGCGTGCCCATGAGGCGCTGTGGCGGGCGACCGAGGCGGGCCTTGCCGCGGCCCGCCCCGGCAATACCGCCGAGGCCGTGTTCCTGGCCCAGGCCAAGGCGCTGGAGGAGGCCGGCTGGGGCCGCCCCAAGATGGGTCGCTTCGGGCATGGCCTCGGCCGCATCATCACCGAGCCGCCGTCCAACAAATTGGGCGACAAGACCAAGCTGCGCCCGGGCATGGTTCTGACCATCGAGCCGGGCGTCTCCCTCGGGCCGGAACGCATGCTGGTCCATGAGGAGAATATCGCTATCACCGAGGATGGCTGCCGCTTGCTGACCCGGCGCGCGCGCCGGCGGATGGCGGAGATCGAGACTTAGCGGGCTCCTGGGGGGGGAGCGGTGCCAATCATCCTTCGAGACGCTCGCTTCGCGCGCTCCTCAGGATGAGGAGAAATCAATATTTTTGCCTCACCCTGAGGAGGCCCTCAGGGCCGTCACGAAGGGTCCGCGGCGGATATCTCAATTACCTGCCAAATCTCGCGCCACGCCTCAACCTCCGCCCTTCCAACCCCGCACGATGCGCGCGGCCGCGTCGGCGCAGACCTGGCAGCCGAGGATGATGTCGTCCTCGGCCGTGTCCTCGGAGAAATCGTGGCTGACGCCGCCGATCGAGGGCACGAAGAGCATCGAGACGGGAATCTCGTCGCCGATGATCATGGCGTCGTGGCCCGCGCCGCTGGGCATATGGATCCAGTTGCCCGGCGCATCCGCCTCGGCCGCCGCCGCGATATGCGCCTGCAGGGCCTCGTCCATCGGGGTCGGGGTGATCTTCTCGCCCTTCGGCTCGATCGAAATCGCAACCGGCCCGGCGGCGTTCGCCTCCGCGACCAGGGCGCGGAAGGCGGCCTCGAACCGCTCCATCCGGCCCTCGTCGGGATCGCGGAATTGCAGGAACATGTCGGCGAAGCCGGGGACGATGCTGTGGCTGCCGGGGTGGAGGGCGATCCGGCCCATGGTCCAGACCGTGCGCTCGCCCTTGATCGCCTCGAAGGCCTCGTCGATCCGATAGGCCAGCCTGACGAGCGCCATGCCGGCGTCCTTGCGGATCGGCATGGGGGTGGTACCGGCGTGATTCTGCGCGCCCTCGAAGGCCAGGCGGAAGGTGCGGATGCCGACGATGGCGGTGACCACGCCGATGCGCTTGCCGCTGTTCTCCAAATGGCCGCCCTGCTCGATATGGGCTTCCAGGTAGCCGGGGTTGCGCTTGGGGTCGAGTCGGTCGCGCGGACGTCCCGCATAGCCGGCCTTGGCGAGGGACTCGGCCATGCCGCGTCCGTCCACGTCCTTGGCCCGGGCGATCTCGCCGTCGGGCACCTGGCCCAGGAAGGAGCGGCTGCCCATGCAGATACCGAAGGTGCCCTCCTCGTCCATCCAGGAGGCGACATCGACGCCGAGCCCGGCGGTCTTCGGGTCCTCGCTCAACGCGCGCGCGACCTCCAGCCCGTAGATCACCCCCATCGCGCCGTCGAGCCAGCCGCCCTCGGGCTGGGTGTCGGTATGCGAGCCCATCAACAGGGCCGGGCCGGAGGCGGGCGAGCGTCCGATCACGTTGCCGATGCCGTCGATGGTGACCGCCAGCCCGGCTTCCTTCATGCGCTCCGCCAGCCAATTGCGGGACTCGATGTCGATATCGGTCAGCGAGGTGCGCACCACGCCGTTTCCGGTCGCGCCATAGGCGCGCAGGGTTTTGAGATCGTCCAGCAAGCGTTGCCCATTTATTCTCGGCATCGTGTCCTCCCCATCCGCTTCTTCCGAAGCCTATCATCGGAGCCGCGATTTCGGCGAGACGGCATGGCGTGACCGGCGCGACGGCCTCGGCTAGAGTCCGGAGAAATCGGGTATGGAGGGGACAATGGCGGAATTCGATCTGGTGGTGCGCGGCGGCACGGTGGTTACGGCGGCCGACAAGGCGCGCTGCGATGTGGGGATTCGGGACGGGCGAGTCGTCGCCCTGGCGGAAGGCCTGCCCAAGGGCAAGCGCGAGATCGACGCGACCGACCGGCTGGTCCTGCCCGGCGGGATCGATTCCCATGTCCATATCGAGCAGAAGGGCAGCTACGGCATCACCAGCTCGGACGATTTCTTCACCGGGACCCGTTCGGCCTTGTTCGGCGGCAACACCACGGTCATGCCCTTTGCGGCCCAGCATAAGGGCCAGGGGCTGCGCCAGGTGGTCGAGGCCTATCGCGACCTGGCCACGCCCAAGGCGGTCTGCGACTACGCCTTCCATCTGATCGTCTCCGACCCGACCGAACAGGTGCTGGGCCAGGAACTGCCGGCCCTGATCAAGGACGGTTTCACCAGCTTCAAGGTCTTCATGACCTACGACCTGATGAAGCTCGATGACGGCCAGATGCTCGACGTGCTCTCCGTCGCCCGGCGCGAGGGCGCGCTGGTCATGGTCCATGCCGAGAACCACGAAGTGATCAAATGGATCACCAAGCGGTTGCTCGACCGCGGCCATCGGGCGCCCAAGTATCACGCGATCAGCCATGCCCGACTGGCCGAGGGCGAGGCGACCCACCGGGCCATCGTGCTGTCCGAACTGATGGACACGCCCATGCTGATCGTCCATGTCTCGGCTGAACTGGCGATGAACGCGATCCGCGACGCCCAGACCCGGGGCCTCAAGGTCTACGGCGAGACCTGCCCGCAATACCTCTTCCTGACGGCCCAGGACATCGACAAGCCGGGGCTTGAGGGCGCGAAATTCTGCTGCAGTCCGCCGCCGCGCGACGAAGCCTCGCAGGAGGCCATGTGGCGGGGCTTGGAGAATGGCACCTTCCAGCTTTTCTCCTCGGATCACGCGCCCTATCGCTTCGACGAGACGGCCAAGCTGTCCAAGGGGCCGAACGCCCATTTCCGCGAGATTCCGCCGGGCATGCCGGGAGTCGAGGCGCGGGCGGCGCTGCTGTTCAGCGAGGGGGTGCGGACCGGGCGCATCGACATCCACCGCTTCGTCGAGTTGAACTCGACCAATGCCGCCAAGATCTACGGGTTGTTCCCGCGCAAGGGCACGATCGCCATCGGCTCCGATGCCGATATCGCGATCTGGGAACCCGATCTGGAGCGCACGATCACCTGGGACGATCTGCACGACAATGTCGGCTATACCCCCTACGAGGGAAAGAAGGTGACCGGCTGGCCGACCATTGTGATCCGCCGGGGCGAAGTCGTGATCGAGGGCGGCGAGCTCCATGCCGAGCGCGGCAGCGGCGCCTTTCTTCCCTGTTCCACGCCGGAACCCGCCCGCCCGCGCGGCCGCTTCACCCCGGAAATGGATCCGGCCCGGAACTTCGGCGCCCAGTTGGTCGAGTAGGGGCTATGGCACGCATCCTCCGCACCGCCTGCGCCCAGCTCGGGCCGATCAACCTGGTCGATGACCGCAAGAGCGTCGTCGCGCGACTCATCGCGCTGCTGCGCGAGGCGCATGGGATGGGGGCAAAACTCGCCGTCTTCCCGGAACTCGCCCTCACGACCTTCTTCCCGCGCTACTGGTACGAGGATCAGGCGGCGATCGACGGGTTTTTCGAAGCCGAGATGCCGGGGCCGGAGACGCAGCCGCTGTTCGACGAGGCGGCGAAGCTCGGCATCGGCTTTTATCTCGGCTATGGCGAGTTGGAGCAGGAGGGCGGGACGATCCGCCGCTTCAACACCGCCATCCTCGTCGGGCCGGACGGCAAGCTGATCGGCAAGTACCGCAAGATCCATCTTCCCGGTCATGTCGAACACAAGCCCGACGCGGCCTTCCAGCATCTGGAAAAGCGCTACTTCGAGCCCGGAAATCTCGGCTTTCAGGTCTGGCGTGCCTATGACAGCGCGCTGGGCATGTGCATCTGCAACGACCGGCGCTGGGTCGAGACCTACCGCGTCATGGGGCTCCAGGGGGTCGAGATGATCGCCCTGGGCTACAACACGCCCTCCATGACCGTACCTTCGGACGGCGTCGCGCATCAGCAGGAGCCGAGCCATCTGCGCATGTTCCACCATCTGCTCTCGCTTCAGGCCGGGGCCTATCAGAACGCGACCTGGGTGGTCGCCTCGGGCAAGGCGGGGGACGAGGACGGCCATAATCTGATCGGCGGCTCGGCCATCGTCGCGCCGACCGGGGAGATCGCCGCGCGCACCTTGACCGAGGAGGACGAGGTCATCGTCTTCGACTGCGATCTCGACCTCTGCACCTTCTACAAGGAGCGGGTCTTCAACTTTGCCCGCCACCGCCGCCCCGAGCATTACGGCCGCATCACCAGCCAAGTCGGTGCCGAGCCGCCGCCGGAGTGATGTGCCGTTGTTGCGTCGTGCCACCTTCATGCTTCGACAGGCTCAGCATGAGGCGCCATAAGAATCTCTCCTCACCCTGAGCCTGTCGAAGCATGAAGGTGGCACGGAGGGAGAGGGTCAATGAACCCGCAGGACATCGCCAAGGCTATCGACCAGCGCCTCGATTTAGCCCAAGACCTGTTCGACGCCGCCGCGGCGAGAACCCGCGACGGCGACGGCATCACCCGCGCTTGTTGGAGCAAAGAGGATCAAGCGGTCGCCGAGGTCTTCGCCGAGGCGGCGCGCGGCCTCGATCTGGAGGTGGTCTTCGACCGGGCGGGGAATGTCTATGCGACCCTGCCCGGGCGCGGCCGTTCGGCGCCCGGCATCCTCTCGGGCTCGCATCTCGATTCCGTGCCGCGCGGCGGCAATTTCGACGGCTATGCCGGGGCCGTTGCCGGGCTGACGGCCCTTGCCGCGTTCCGCGATCTGGGCATCACGCCGCCCTGCGATCTGACCGCCACCGGGATCCGGGGCGAGGAGAGCGTGTGGTTCGGCACCGCCTATCTCGGCAGCCGCATGGCGGTCGGAAGCCTGCCCCACGGTGAACTCGACCGCCTGAAGCGCGGCGACACGGGGCGCAGCCTGGCGGATCACATGGCCGAGCTTGGCTTCGACCCCGAAGCGCTTAAAGCCGAGGCGGAGCCCCATGTCTCGCCGGCCACAACCAAGGCTTTCCTGGAACTGCATATCGAGCAGGGGCCGATCCTGATCGGCGAGGGCATCCCCGTCGGCCTTCCCGTGGGGATCAAGGGCAACGCCCGCTGGCCCTATGCCCGCTGCGTCGGCAACTACGACCATGCCGCCGCCGTGCCGCGCAGCTATCGCCGCGACGCCGTGCTGGCCACGGTCGAGTTGATCGGTGCGGTCGAGGCGCTGTGGCTGGCCATGGAGGAAGAGGGCATTCCCAACCTGGTTTTCACCGCCGGCACGCTCTTCACCAATCCCGACGAACACGCCATGACCAAGATCCCCGGCGAATGCGATTTCTCGCTGAATTTCGGCGCGACCGACGTGCCTGCCCTGGACCGGGCGCGGGCGCGGATACCGGAACTGGCGGCGGAGATCGCGGCGCGCCGCAAACTCGCATTCGATCTGGGCGAGCTGGTCGGCACCGACCCCACGCCGCTGGATGAGACCCTGCGCGCCGATCTGGGAAAGAGCGCCGAATCGCTCGGCATCCCGGCCAAGGTCATGGCCACGGTCGGCCATGACGCCTCGATCTTTCAGCGCGCGGGCATTCCGTCGGCCATGGTCCTGGTGCGCAACGAGCATGGCAGCCACAACGCCCAGGAGGCGATGGAGATGGCCGATTTCGGCCTCGGGGTGCGGGTCCTGGCGGCGACCATGCTGGCGCGGGCCTAGGCGGTCGCGGGCTTCCGCGTCTCCCGCCGCAGCACATAGAGGCCGCAGGCGGTGATGATGGCCATGCCGAGCCAGGTCCAGGCATCGGGGAAATCGCCGAACACGGCATAGCCCAGGGCCACAGCCCAGATCAGCTCCGTATAGGAGAAGGGGGCAAGGACCGAGGCCTTTTGATAGGCGTTCGCCTTGATGAACAGGAATTGCGAACCCGTCGCCAGGAAGCCGCCGACGAAGAGGCCGAGCCATTGGAGCGGGGTGGGAGTCACCCAATCGAAGGGCAGGGCGATGCTGGTCGCGATCAGACCGACGATGCCGGTCCAGAGCATGGTGGTGACCGAGCGGTCGACCAGGGCCAGGCTGCGGGTCTGAACCGCGACCACAGCGAAAATCCCGGCGGCCAGAACGGGCAGGGCAAGGATCGCGAGTTCGACCTCGCCGAAGCCCGGCTTGATGACGAAGAGGCTCGCCCCGAAGCCTGCCAGGCAGGCGAGCCAGCGCCCGGCATTCATGGCCTCGCCGAGGAACAGCCGGGCCAGAATGATGACGATGAAGGGCGAAATGAAGGCGATGGCGATGACGTCGGCGAAAGGCAGGAAATGGATGGCCAGGATGAAGGCCACCGTGTTGAGCAGCATGGCGACGGCGCGCCAGAGCTGAAGCGCGAGCCGGCCGCTCTCGAAGGCGGTGGGCCAGCGGCTCGGCCGGATCGCGGCGAAGACGACCAGGACATGCACCAGATAGCGCGACCAGATCACCATCAGGACGGGCAGCTGATAGGAGAAATATTTCGAGATCACGTCGCCGGCCGAGATCGCGACCAGATGCAACAGGGTTAGGACGATCCCCCAGACCGGTGGGGTGAACCCGAATATCCGTGTGCCGTCAGGGCCAGAGTTAGGGGTTGGCGGCGGCGTGCTGGGCATGTTCCGGCATCAGGCCGTTGCAATAGGTCGAAACGGGCAGTTCCAGCCGCTCGATCAAGTCCTTGCGCTCGGCCTGCACGGCATCGAGTCGCTCCATGATCGCTTCGACATCGCGGCGCAGGGCCGGCATGTCGACGGTCGTGATCTTGCCGTCCTGGACAACAGTGTTCCCGGCGACGATCACCCTTTCGACGGCCGCGCCGTCCTCGCAATGGACGATCTGATTGCACGGATCGTTGAAGGGAATGAAGCTGACATCGGCCAGGTCGAGGAAGACGATATCGGCCTGATAACCAGGGGCGATGCGCCCGATCCGGTCGCCGAAGCCCATCGCCCTGGCGCTGCACTCGGTCGCCATCTCGATGACCTCGGGTGTGGTCAGCCAATCCATGTTCGAGTGGTCGAGCACGCGGCTGCCGTGGCAGGCGAGGCGCATGTTTTCGAACATGTTCAGGTGGTCGCCGCAATTGCAGGCATCGGTGCCGATACCGACATTCACGCCGTGCCGGCGCATGAGGATCGTGTCCGCGATGCCGGAGCCCAGGCGCATGTTGCTGACCGGATTATGGGCGACATGGGCGCCCGCATCGCCCATGCGTTTCATGTCTTCCTCGGTGATCCAGACGGCATGGGCCGAGGTGAAGCGGGGGCCCAGGATGCCGAGCTTCTGGAAATGCTTGGTCAGGGTCTCGCCATAGGTGCGGTAGCCGCCGACCGACCAGACGCGGGATTCCGCCATATGGGTGTGCAGCATCGCGCCATGTTCCGCGGCGATGTCGCGGCAGACGGTCAGGAATTCGTCGGTGCAGAGCAGGGGGATGGTCGGCGCAAGCGCGACGTTGATGCGTCCCCGGTCGTGCGGCCATTCCTCAAGCAGGCGGCGGCTGATCTCGGCCAGCTTCTCCATCGGAGCGGCCTTCAGCGCTTCGACCTCCTTCTGCAGGGTTTTGGGCAGGGCATCCTTCAGGCCGGGAATGGCGGTCCAGAAGGGGACATTGGACAACATCGGCGTGACGACCGCGCGGATTCCCACATCGCTATAGGCTTGCCCGACGGCGACCTGGCCCTCGACCTCGGAGCCTGGGAATTCGTTGACGAGGTCGTAGCAGGCGGTGCAGCCGCGCAGGACCATCTCGACCGCGCCCAATTTCGCGCTGGTGTAGAGGTCCTCGCGCGTGCGCTCGTAGTTGAACCAGGGGCCGGCATTGATCAGAAGTTCCAGATTCCAATGATCGCCGAGGCCCTTGGCCAGGTTGCCGTGGGAATGGGTATGGGCGTTGACCAGGCCCGGCATCATCAGCCGGTCGGTCGCGTCGATCGTCTCGGCATCCTCGGGAGCGGCCATGCCGGGCGCGCCGATCTCCCTGATCTCGTCGCCCTCGATCAGGATATCCGCCGGCTCGGCCCGGCGGTTCGGTGCGTCGAGCAGGCGTCCGTTGCGGATGATCTTGCGGCCATGGGCCATGGCTGGCTCCTTTTCTTGCGATTCGTCTTCGTGTCGCTATTGCGCCGTCGCGCCGCCATCGGCCACGACGATGGAGCCGGTCATGAAGCTGGCCTCGTCCGAAGCGAGGAAGCGGATGACATTGGCGATTTCCTCCGGCCTGCCGTGGCGCTTCATCATGGTCGATTCGACGGAGGCTTTCTCACGCGCCGCCGGGTCGGGTGCGTTGACGATGCCCTGGCGTAGCAGGGGCGTTTCGACCGGGCCGGGGCAGACGCAGTTGACGCGGATGCCGTCGCCCACATGATCGGCGGCCAGGGCCCGCGTCATGCTGATGATGCCGCCCTTGGAGGCGGTGTAGATCGAGATGTTGGGGATGCCCATCAGGGCAAGTTCCGACGCGACGGTGACGATGGCGCCGCCACCCGATTCGCGGATCGCGGGGATCGCCGCACGGCAGGCCAGGAAGGTGCCGCGCAGGTTCACCCCCATGACCCATTCGAATTCCTCGAGGCCAGCATCCTC
>JAQCGR010000400.1 GCA_027619995.1 Pseudomonadota bacterium
GCGGTCGGGTCTTCCTGACGACGGGGATCAAGGATCTCGCCAGCTTTTCGGGCCTGCCGGATTGCCGTTTCCTGGTGCGTCTGGTCGAGGAGCCGGCGGTGCCCCTTCCCCTTGCGCCCTGCGAACTGATCGTGGCGCGCGGTCCGTTCGGGGAGGCGGAAGAACTCGCGCTGATGCGGGACCATGGCATCGACCTGCTGGTGAGCAAGGCCAGCGGCGGGGAGGCGACCTATGCCAAGATCGCCGCCGCGCGGCGGCTGGGCCTACCGGTCGTCATGGTGTGCCGGCCCCCAGTCGAGCCGGGACCGAGGGTCGATTCGGTGGAGTCCGCCCTGGCCTGGCTGGTGAGTCGGGCTTCGGCGCCTTGATTGGTATCGGCGGGCCACAGTATGAACGGTCCCTGGAGAACGGAGCGCGTTGTGAGAAAATACCTTCTGGCCCTGCTTGTGATGGTGCCGCTCTGGCCTGCGTCGGCCACGGCCCAGACCCAGCTGCTGTACCAATATCCGTTCATCCAGGCGGCGGCGGATGGCGACCTCGCCACCATCAACAGCATGATCCGGCGCGGCGCGAAGATTAATCAGATCCATCCGGACAAGACCACGGCCCTGCTAGAAGCGGCGAAAGCTGGCCATCAGGACATCGTCAAGGTCCTGCTCGAGCATAAGGCCTGGCCCGAATTCAAGGATTCGAGCGGCGCCACGGCCCTGTCCTACGCCGCCGAACGCGGCTATGCGGGGGTGGTCTACGAACTGATCCAGGCGCGCGCGGACACGGAAACCTACGACAGCCAGGGCCTGACCCCGCTTATCAAGGCGGCGCGCAACGGGCGGGTTGAGGTTGTCCGTCTGCTGATCGGCGCGGGCGTCGATGTCAACCGCACCGACTATGCCGGCATCGCGGCGTTGGAATGGGCGCGGCGCAACCGTTGGACCGCCATCGTTCAGGATCTCGAAACCGTGGGCGCTCAATAGCCGAGAGGTTATCGGTTCAGGCGCCGTCCTTGCGACGCGGGCGCAGAACATGGTGGTGGCCGGCGTCATAGAGCCGGCTGTCGGCGAAGCCCTCGGCGGCCAGGGCCGGGCCGACCAGGATCAGCGCCGTGCGGGTGAAGCCCGCCGCCTTAACCTTGTCCCGAATGTCGCTCAGGGTGCCGCGAACGATTTCCTCGTCCGGCCAGCTGACCCGATAGGCCACCGCAACCGGGCAGTCCGGGCCGTAATGGGGGCTGAGCTCGCGCACGACCTTGGCCAGATTATTGACCGAGAGATGGATCGCCAGGGTCGCGCCCGTGGCGGCGAAGGCGTCGAGGGTCTCGCCCTCGGGCATGGAAGAGGCGCGCACGGCGGTCCGGGTCAGGATGACGGATTGGCTGACCCCGGGCAGGGTCAGTTCCGTCCCCAGCGCGGCGGCGGCGGCGGCGAAGGCGGGCACGCCGGGGGTGATGTCATAGGGGATGCCGAGACCGTCCAGCCGGCGCATCTGTTCGCCGATCGCGCCGTAGAGCGACGGATCGCCCGAATGAACCCGCGCGACGTCCTGCCCGGCCGCATCGGCGGCGGCCATCTCTGCCGTGATTTCGTCCAGGGTCATGGGCGCGGTGTCGATGACCCTGGCCCCCTCGGGCGCTTCCGCCACCACCTCTTCGGGAACCAGAGACCCGGCATAGAGCACGACGGGGCAGCGCCGGATCAGGTTCAATCCTCGCACGGTGATCAGGTCGGGCGCGCCAGGCCCGGCGCCGATAAAATGAACGGTCACGGCCGTCGCGCCTTGGCGTTGCCGGCGAGGGATTCGGCCTTCGCGGCATAGCCGCGCGGGGTATAGACCCAATCGCGCTCGCCCCGGCGCATCGCGCGCGTCGCGCTGCTGCCGATCATGACCAGGGTCAGCATATCGACGGTCTCGGGGTCGAATTCGGCCAGGGGGACGGTCGAGACCGCTTCGCCCTCGCGCCCCAGGTTGCGGGCGACGATGACCGGGGTGTCCGGCGGCCGTGCCCCGGCCAGGATGGCGATGGCGCGGGGTAGCTGGCCGCGCCGGCGGGCCGAAGCGGGATTGTAGAGACAGGTGACGAAATCACCCTGGGCCGCCGCCCGCAGCCGCGTCTCGATCACCGGCCAGGGGGTCAGGAGATCGCTGAGCGAGATGGCGCAGAAATCGTGCCCGAGCGGAGCGCCGGCCCTCGCGGCCGCCGCCTGCATGGCGGAGATGCCGGGGCAGACTTGGATGGCGCTGCGGTTCCAATCCGCGCGGTCCTCGCGTTCCAGCAATTCGAAGACCAGCGCGGCCAGGGCATAGATTCCGGCATCGCCCGAGGAGATCAGGGCGACGGCCCGACCCTCGGCGGCCAAGTCCAGGGCGGCGCGCACCCGGCCCTCCTCTTCCCCCAGGGGCGATTCGTGGCGCGCCTTGCCCGCGATCCGGCCGCCCAGAAGGTCGAGATAGAGGCCGTAGCCGACGACGGCTTCGGCATGTGCGACGGCGGCCTCGGCTTCCGGGCTGCGCCAGGCGGCGGGACCGGGTCCGATGCCGATGACGGCGAGGCTGCCGCGCGGCCGGCCGGCCGTCGCCAGGTCGAGCGCACCCGGCGCGCGGGCGATGG
>JAQCGR010000401.1 GCA_027619995.1 Pseudomonadota bacterium
CTGAATTATATGTAAGAAATAGACGAAAGCCGCATCAAATGGTTCGGTTACATGGGAAATGCGGGTTGAGACCAGCAGATTGGTGCTGGAGCCGATCAGGGTGGTCATACCGCCGAAGATGCCGGCATAGCTCAAGGCCATCATTTAGCGCGACGGGCTTTCGCGCAGGCGCTGAGCGACCGCCTGGATAATCGGGATGAAGATGACCACGACAGGAATATTGTTCAGAAAGGCGCTGACCACGGCGACGCAGCCCAGGACCAGTAGGACAGTCAACCAATGGCGGTTGCGGCCGAGAGCCAGCACCGTGCGCGCGGCATAGTCGAGCACCCCGCCACCGACCAGACCCTGGCCGACGACCAGCAGGGCGAGCAAGGTGATCAGGGCGGGGCTGGCAAAACCCGCCAGCAGCCGTTCGGGGCCCAGCAGGTTGAAACCGTCCGGCCCGCGCACCGGCACGATCTGAAACAGCAGCAGCAGGACGCAGAGGACGCCGAGCGAGGTGACCTCTATGGAGGTCTTCTCAAGCGTATAGGCGATCAACGCGCCGACGATGACCGCCATCGTCAGGGCCATGGGCAATCCGTCACCCATTTGGCCGATTTCGATCACTGGATGCGTCCCACCATACTTCTCCTCATGCGGGTGCCGAGGGCACCCGCCGCATCGTATCGCTATTCGATAGAAACTATATCACGCGCCGGGCGCGGTATCGGACTCCGCTCCCGGCCGGATGCAAGAAGGGGTTCGGCGGCGCGTTTTGGGGTCGGCCGGCGTTATCCCCGCCTCACCCCGTGCCCGCCCGCATGTCGCGCGCGGTGACACCATCCTCGGTGCCGTCGGCGTAATGGGAATAGCCCTTGATATAGAAGGCGGCATCCTGGGCGCAGGTCTTGACCGATTCGCGGGTCGCCATGCGCCGCGTCCAGGCCGCCAGCTGCTCGCATTCCTGGGGCAGGCCGATGCCGCGATAATGTTCCAACGCCGGCAGGCGTTCGAACCAGGGGTAATAGCAGAGATCGACAAGGCCGACCTGCTTGCCCATCCAGAACGGGCCGCCCTGGCTCGTCTTGCGGAAGCCTTCGAACTCCATGAAGCGGAAATAGTCCGTGAGCCGCGCCGCGAGTTCGGCCCGCCGTCCCTTGTCCTGCTCCAGGAAGACCCGATACCAGGTCGGCAACAGCTTCACATTGGCGAAATCGATCCAGATGCGCGCCAGGGCGCGCCGGCCCGGCTCCTTCGGCATCAACGGCGGATGGGGATACAACTCCTCCAGATATTCGTTGATCACCGAGGATTCCCAGACGAGGTCCTCGCCCCGCCGCACCACGGGCACCTTGGAATAGGGTGAGACCTCGGCAAACCAATCCGGCTTGTTCTTGAGATTGATCTCCGTGAGGGAGTGGTTGATGCCCTTTTCCAGCAGCATCAGGCGTGTCCGCTGGGCATAGGGGCAGACTTCGGCGCTGAAAATCTCGATTTCGGCCTTCATATTCCCTCCGCAAGGCTGTTCCGCAGCGCGGCGCTCTTCCAGCGCGCGCCATTGTGAATAGGATGGCGTGAATAGGATGGCGTGGCGAACAGCAAAATTCCAGGCCCGCGCCGACCAGGTGGTGTCGAAGAGGCGCAAGCCGTCCCGCGCCGGGCACAGCACGCGACACGGAAAGGCATTCCATGACGATCACACTCTACGAACTGCAAGCCGCCGACGATCTGCGCTTCAGCCCCTATGCCTGGCGCAGCAAGCTGGCCCTCGCCCATAAGGGGCTGACGCCGGACGAGATCATTCCGGTCAAATTCACCGAGAAGGCCAAGATCGAATTCAGCGGCCAGGGCCGCACCCCGATCCTCGTGGTCGGCGACAAGATGGTGCCCGATTCCTGGGCCATCGCCTGCTATCTGGAGGACGCCTATCCGGACCGGCCGTCCCTGTTCGGCGGCGAGGCGGGGCGAGGCATGGCCAAGTTCTTCAACGCCTATGCCGATGGCGTCATGCTGGGCGGCATCGCGCGGCAGATCCTGTGGGACGTGTTCCAGACCGTCGACCCGGTGGACCGGGACTATTTCCGCGAAACCCGCCAGGGCCGCTTCGGCAAGACGATTGAGGAGATCCGCGACAACCGCGCTGCGGAAGGTCCGGCCTGGGAGGCCATCCTCGCCCCCCTGCGCGCCACCCCTAAGGAACAGCCCTTTTTCTGCGGCGATGCTCCGGCCTATGCCGATTACATCGTCATGGGCACCTTCATGTGGCCCCGCTGCACCAGCGCCTATCCGATGCTGCCCCAGGGCGACGACCCGATCCGCGCCTGGCGCGAGCGGATGCTCGACCTGCATGGGGGACTGTGCCGGGGCGCGCGGGGATGCGAAGAGGACTTTGCCCTGGCTGGATAATCCTCCGCATCCGCTACGGCGGCGTTATGCTACTCACTGAAATCACTTGGAGGAAATAATGCCGCCATGGCCGGAGAAAATGCCGCGACGAGACAGGCGCGGGCGCCGAACCAACCCGTCCTGCGCGGCGACCTAGAGCATTTTTCTCAGTGACGGAATCGCGGGGGGATTCCCTGGATCAGTAAAATGTGATTCACGATG
>JAQCGR010000402.1 GCA_027619995.1 Pseudomonadota bacterium
GGCATGCTCGGCGGTGGTGATCGAATTGCCGAAGGGCGTGTTCATCACGACGATGCCGCGAGCGGTCGCGGCCGGCACGTCGATATTGTCGACCCCGATACCGGCCCGGCCGATGACCCGCAGTGTTCCGGCCGCCGCCACGACCCCGGCAGTCACCTTGGTGGCCGAGCGCACGGCCAGTCCGTCGTATTGGCCGATACAGTCGATCAGCGCCTCGGGCGAAAGGCCCGGGTTGAAATCGGCCTCGATGCCCCGCGCCTCGAATACCTTCAACGCGCTTTCGCTCAATTTGTCGGCGATCAATACCCGGGTCATCGGCCCTTGTTCCCTTCGTCCTCGGCAATATGCGCATAGGCCCAATCGAGCCAAGGGTTCAAGGCTTCGAGATCCAGCCGGTCGACCGTCGCGCCGCCCCAGACGCGCAGGCCCGGCGGGGCATCGCGATGACCGCCGATGTCATAGGCGACGGCTTCGGCCTCCAGCATTCCGGTGATGCGCCTGACCGCCGCCCGCTGCTCCGGCTCGGGCAAGGCCGTGAACCACGGCGCCGCGATGCTGAGGCAGATCGAGGTGGGCGAGCGCGTCGCGGGGTCCTTGGCCAGAAACTCGATCCAGTCCCGATCCTCGACGAAGCGCAGGACGGAACCGAAATTACCGCCCGCCCGCTGGATCAAGGCCCGCAGTCCGCCGATGCTCTCGGCCCAGCGCAGGCCGTCCAGGGCATCCTCGACGCAAAGCATCGAGGGTGTGTTGATCGTCTCGCCCCGGAAGATGCCCTCATTCAGTTTGCCACCCTTGGTCAGACGGAACAGCTTGGGCATCGGCCAGGAGGGCGTATGGCTTTCCAGGCGTTCCACCGCGCGCGGGCTCAGGATCAGCACGCCGTGCTGAGCCTCGCCGCCCAGGACCTTCTGCCAGGAATAGGTCACGACATCGAGCTTGTCCCAGGGCAGTTCCATGGCGAAGGCGGCCGAGGTCGCGTCGCAGATGGTCAGACCCCGGCGGTCGTCCGGAATCCAATCGCCGTTCGGCACACGCACACCCGAGGTCGTGCCGTTCCAGGTGAAGATCACATCCGTGTCGAAATCGACCGCGCCCAGATCCGGCAATTCGCCGTAGGGCGCCTCGACCACCTGGGCATTCAGGCCGAGCTGGCCGTTGACATCCGTCGCCCAGCCCTTGCCGAAGCTTTCCCAGGCCAGAACCGTGACGGCGCGCGGGCCCAGAAGGTGCCAGAGGGCCATTTCGACCGCGCCGGTGACCGAAGCCGGCACGATGCCCAGGCGATAATCGGCCGGCAGATCGAGGATCGTACGGCTGAGATCGACGAGTTCGGCCAGACGCGCCTTGCCCTCCGCCGCCCGGTGCGATCGGCCGAGCAGGGCGCCGGCCAGAACCTCGGGCGCCCATCCGGGGCGCTTGGTGCAGGGACCGGAACTGAAATTGGGATTGCGTGGCCGGGCCGTCGGTTTTTCCATGGGGATCCGGATCCGAAAAGAGGCGCGGCCAGGACCGTCCGAGCCGGCGTGGCGGATCGTAACGAGGCACTTCGCACCGCGTCAACGCCTCATGGTGCAATGCACAATGAAAGCAGATCAGCCCTGCGTTTTTTCGACCTCGACCAATTCCGCCAAGCGGTTCGCACCCGCCTCGACCGAAACGGCATGGCGGCCGATCTGGCGCCACGGATCCTCGCGCTGACCCAACCGGCGAAAGAGATTGCGGATCGTATAGCGGTCGGGCCGCAACTTGCGCTTCCCCACTTCGTCCCATTCCAGGGGCGTGGCGACGGGCGCGCCGGGCCGGGCGCGAACACCGTAAGCCCCCACCACGGTCTGGCCATAGGCATTGCGGAGATAGTCGAGGAAGACCCGGCTGCCGCGCTTGGCCTTGCGCTGTTCGATCGTCAGCCGGTCGGGGGAACGCCGCGCGAGGAGCTGTCAGCAATCATGGGCGAATGCCCGCGCGGCATCGAAATCGGCCGACCGGTCGAGCGCGATCACGACATGCAATCCGCGCGAACCGGCCGTCGTGACGAAAGGCACGATATCCAATTCTTCCATCAGCGCGCGCAACCGCGCCGCGGCGTCCTGCACCTTGGCGAAGTCCCCGTCCGAGGGGTCGAGATCGAACACCAGACGATCGGGCCGGTCGATCCGGTCCACGCGCGACAGGCCGATATGGGGCGTTATGCAGCCCTGGTTCGCGATATAGACCAGGCTGGCCGCGTTCGACAGGACGGCATAGGTCATCCTGCCGTCTTCCTTCGGCAGTTCGGCCCGCGCGAACCAGTCAGGAAAATGATCGGGCAGGTGCTTCTGGTAGAAGCCCTCCCCCCGGATGCCTTCGGGAAAACGCTGCATCGTAAGCGGACGCTCCGCGAGATGGGTCAGCGCGACCGATGCAACGCGGCGGTAGTACCCGATCAGGTCGCCTTTGGTCAGGCCGAGCTTGGGAAACAGCACGCGATCCAAATGACTTAGCGCGATTTCTTGTCCATCGAGACGAATGCTATCCGCCGTCATGGTCTCACCTCGAGCCTCGGGCGTTTCGGCGGGTCGCATCGCCCATCCGCTTGCCCCGACGCAG
>JAQCGR010000403.1 GCA_027619995.1 Pseudomonadota bacterium
AGCGTGTTCGGCTTCCGCGACTACCAATTCCATTGGCCCGAGCGCATTGCCATCGACGCCGCGATGGCGGCGGAGCGTCAGGGCGCGGTGCTGCGCAACTACACCGAGGCGACGGGGCTGGAACGTTTGCCCGACGGGGGTTGGCGCGCGGTGATCGAGGATCGGCGCCTACCCGGCCAAAAGGCTACGGTCGAAGGCCGGATGCTGCTCAACCTGGCCGGGGTCTGGGTCGATGACGTCAACCGCAAGGCCGCGCCCGAGGCACCGCCGTCGCGCAAGATCGTCGCGGTCAAGGGCGCCCATATCGCGGTCCGCCTGCCCGACGAATGCCGGGGCTTCGGCATCGCCGGCCTGAACACCGAGGGCGAGCATATCTTCTGCCTGCCCTGGGGCGACCTGCATTACATCGGGCCGACCGAGACGATCTACGAAGGTGATCTCGAGGATGTGCGCCCGGACGAATCGGATATCGCCTTCCTGCTCGAGGAGGCCAATCACATGATGCCCGCGCTCACCCTGAAGCGGGAGGACGTCGAACTGGCCTGGGCCGGGGCGCGGCCGATCACCTACGATCCCGATCGGGCCAAGGGCCGGCGGATGCCGTTCAGCGTGCTCCACGATCTGGGCCGCGAAGGCATGGGCGACGCCCTGGCGGTGACATGGGCGGCGATCATGTTCCATCGCCCGACGGCGCGGAAACTGGTGGAGCGGGTGCGCGCCGCGCTGAAGCCGAGCGGGACGCCGGTCCCGGTCTCCTATGCGGCGGAGCCGTTTCCCGAAAACACCAACGCGCCGCCTCTGGTCGCGGATTGCCCGGACATCACCACCGCGACCCTGCGCCATGTCGCGGAGCACGAACACCCGGACCATCTGACCGATATCCTGTTCCGCCGCACCGGCCTGGGCTGGCGCACGCAGGTGCCGGAAGAGGCCGCCCGCCGCGCGGCCGCATCGGGCGCCGATATCCTGGGCTGGGACGAGGCCCGGATCGCGCAGGAGACGGCCGCCTACCGCGCCCATGTCCGGGCGCAGCATCTGCAGGATTAGGTTGGCCCGGTCCCCGGCGGATTGACTCTCGTTTCGCTCAACCCGCCTTCAGGCGGAGCAGCAACTCGCTCGACGGATAGCCGTCGGGCGGCGATCCGATCTCGCGTTGATAGCCGCGGATGGCGGTCCGGGTCATCGGGCCGATGATGCCGTCCACGCCGCCCGTGTTATGGCCGCGCGCGGTCAGCATGCGCTGCATTTCCTTGACGTCGTCGATCCGCAGCTTGGTGTCGTTGCGCGGCCAGGCGGCGAGGAAGGGCCCGCTGCCGCCGATGCGGTCGGCCAGATGGGCGACCGCCAGGGCGTAGGAGGTCGCGTTGTTGTAACGCATGATGACGCGGAAATTCTTGAGGATCAGGAAGGCCGGGCCGCGATGGCCGGCCGGTGCGATGACCGAGGCGGGCGTCGAATCCTCGGGCAGGGTGCCGTCCTTGGCCGGGCGCACGCCCAGGGCGCGCCAGGCGCCCACGGTGCGCACGGTGTCCAACTCGCCGTCCTCCCAGGGGAAGTCGGGCGGCAGGACGACTTCCATGCCCCAGGGCTGGCCTTCCTGCCAGCCGGATTTGGCCAGGTAGTTGGCGGTCGAGGCCAGGGCGTCGACCGGGTCGTCCCACATGTTGCGCTTGCCGTTGCGGTCGTGGTCGACGGCATAGGCGACGAAGGAGGTGGGCATGAACTGGGTATGGCCCATCGCCCCGGCCCAGCTGCCGCGCATGCGGTCCGGCGTGATATCGCCGGCCTGAAGGATGCCCAAGGCGATCAGCAGCTGCTCGCGGAAGCTGTCGGTGCGTCGCCCCTGATAGGCCAGGGTGGCGAGCGATTCGATCACGCTGAAATCGCCCATATGGCTGCCGTAGTTGCTTTCCAGCCCCCAGATCGCCACGACGATTTCCGGCGGCACCTTATAGGTCCCCGCCAGGCCGCGCAGGGTCTGCCATTGGGTGGCCAGCGCCTCCTTGCCGCTCGAGACGCGGGTGTCGGAGACGGCGCTGTCCAGATATTCCCAGATCGGGCGAACGAATTCGGCCTGTTTGGAATCGAGTTCAAGGATGCGCGGATTCGGTTTGACGCCGGCGAAGGCCTGGTCGAATACCGCCGAGGAGACGCCGCGTGCCATGGCTTCGGTTTTCAGGCCGGCGCGCCAGGCCGCGAATTTCTGGTCGGCGGTCATGGCGACCTGCACGGCCGGCGAACTCGCCTCCGGCTGGGTGGCGGCGGTCTGCCCGTCGGCCGTTGTCGTCTGGCAGCCGGCGGCCAGGAGGCCGGCGGCGACGAGTGTGATGACCCTGAAGGACGGTGCCATGGCGTTCAGCGCACGATCAGTGTGGCGGCGCCGAGCCCGTCGACCTCGCTGACCATCTCGTCCCCCGCTTTCAACGGCTTGCTGGTGACGATGCTTCCGGTCATGATGATGTCTCCCTTGCGCAGCATCCTGCCGCGCTTGATCAGGTTGTTGGCGAGCCAGGCCAGGGGTTCGAAGGGATGGCCCAGGGCGTCGCGGCCATGGCCTTCGCCGACAGTCTCGCCGTTGATCTTCAT
>JAQCGR010000404.1 GCA_027619995.1 Pseudomonadota bacterium
CAGGGTCAGGCCATGAAGGGGCGAACGGTAATAGAAGCCGGCGAGGATGCGCCGCAGGCGGGCGAGAACGCGGCCAGGCGTCGTCGTCATTCCCCGCCGCGCTTGCGGCTGATTTTGGCCCCGCCGCGCAGGCGCGAAATATTCGCGGCATAAGCCTCCGGCCCGCCGGTGAAGCTTGCCGTCCCGGCGACCAGGACATCGGCCCCGGCTTCGATCGCCAGGCGTGCCGTCTCGATATTGACGCCGCCATCGACTTCCAAGTCGATGCGCCGGTCCGTGCCCGCCGTGATCCGGTCGATCTTCTCGCGCAGGGCGGCGATCTTGGGCAGCTGCGATTCGATGAAGGCCTGGCCACCAAAGCCTGGATTAACGGTCATCACCAGCACCAGGTCGAGCTCCTCCAGGACATGCTCGACCGCCTCGACCGGCGTCCCGGGATTGAGCGAGACCCCCGCTCGCTTGCCCAGGGACTTGATCAGCTGGACGGTGCGGTGCAGATGCGGCCCGGCCTCGGGATGGATGGTCAGGATATCGGCCCCGGCCTCGGCGAAGGCCTCGATATAGGGATCGGCGGGCGAGATCATCAGATGGACGTCGAAGGGCTTGTCGCTATGGGGGCGCAGGGCCTTCACGACCGCTGGGCCGATGGTGATATTGGGCACGAAATGCCCGTCCATCACATCGACATGGATATAATCGGCCCCGGCCGTCGAGATCGCGCGGACCTCTTCGCCCAGCCGCGCGAAATCGGCCGAGAGGATGGAGGGGGCGATGCGCACCGGTTGCTGCATGACGCTTCTCCTATCAGCCTCGAAACCCGCTCACAAGTATCGTCCTATCCGGCCCCGCGCCTCGCTCTTGCGATGGGTCCAGGGGATGGCGGGACACCGGGGACACGCGGCCCGCCTCGCCCTTTGAGACGCGCGCGCATGCGCGCTCCTCAGGGTGAGGCTGCGTTCTGCCTATTCCCGAGCCCGGAGGAAACCGATATCTCCTCATCCTGAGGAGCCCGCAAAGCGGGCGTCTCGAAGGATGATTGCCACGCCTTTTCCTCCGGCCACCGGTCACAGCCGTTCGAGCCGGGCGGCGTAGAAGCCGTCGAGGCCGCCTTCCGCCGCCGGCATGCCGGGCATGGTGCGCAGATCGCCCTCCGCCGTCGCCGCGTCGGCCAGGCCGGGCAGCTCTTCGGCTGTGATGGGCAGGCGGCGCACCGGCGCGCCGCGCGCCAGCAGGGCGGCGATCCGCTCAGGGCCTTCCTCGGGCTGGAGCGAACAGGTGCTGAAGACGACGCGTCCGCCCGGCCGGACCATCTCGATCGCCGCGTCGAGCAGGGCGTCCTGCATGGCGGCCATGCGGGGCGGATCCTCCGGCCCCTTGATGTGCTGGATATCGGGATGGCGCCGGATCGCCCCCGTGCCGCTGCAGGGCGCGTCGAGCAGGACGGCATCGGCCGGCTCGTCCGGCCGCCAGGTCCGGCCGTCGGCGGCCACCGTTTCCGCGGTCAGTCCCGTGCGCGCCAGATTCTCGCCGACCCGCAGGAGGCGCTGGGCCGAGGCTTCGACCGCCGTGACCTTCGCCCCGGCGGCGGCGAGCTGCAGGGTCTTGCCCCCGGGCGCGGCGCAGAGGTCGATGACCCCCAGACCTTCGACCGCGCCCAGCAGGCGGGCGGGCAGGGTCGCGGCCAAGTCCTGGACCCACCAGGCGCCTTCCTCGAACCCCTCCAACTCGGGCACCGATCCGGCCTCGGTCAGGCGGATCGTGCCGCCGGCCAGGGCCTGGCCGCCCAGCTTGGCGGCCCAATCGGCCGCCGCCGCCGGGTCGCGCAGGGTCAGGTCCAGGGGCGGCTCGGCCAGATGGGCCATCGCGATGCCCCGTGCGGTCTCCGCGCCATAGGCATCGGACCAGCTCTGCCACAGCCAGTCCGGGCAGTTCAGCTGCGCGGCATCCTGCCCGGCGACCATCTCCGCGCCCTCGCGTCCCAGGCGGCGCAGCACCGCATTGACCAGCCCGCGGACATGCGGCGGTACGGTCGCCACGGTCTCGCCGACCGCGGCATGGGCCGGCGTGTCGAGAAACAGCAGCTGCGCCGTACCCATGCGCAGGGCGGCGCGGGCCTCCTCTTCCTTACGGGCCAGGGGTTTCTCGATGCAATGGGCCAGCAGGGCGTCGATCTGGCCCAGTCGGCGCAGCACGGTGACGGCGATCAGCCGGGCGAAGCCCCGGTCGCGCGGCGACAGGGCGGCGAAATTGCCGCTGCCGGCGATCGCCTCGTCCAGGAAACGGCCGCGTTCCAGGATCGCGATCAGCAGGTCGCGGGCGACCATCCGCGCGCCGCCGGGCTTCGCGCCGGGCGGCTTGGACGGTTTGCGGGGGTGGGCGGTGCGCGCGTTTCGATTGCCGCCCGTCATCCCCATGGCCCCGCGACGCCGGCCATTTCGCGCAGCCGGCGGATGCGTTCCTCGGTCGACGGATGGGTCGAAAACAAGCCGTCGAGCTTGCGGGCATGGAGCGGGTTGACGATGAACAGATGGGCCGTCGCCGGATTGGCCTCGGCCCGGTTGTTGTCGATCCGTTGGGCGGCCTC
>JAQCGR010000405.1 GCA_027619995.1 Pseudomonadota bacterium
GCGGCAGGACCGCGATCTCGCCGGCCACGATCAGATAGTTCGGATGGCGGCAAAACCGGTAGGGGCCGGCGCGCGTCAGGGGAGCTGTGGGGAAAGTGATGATGCGGGTCGTCCAAAAACGCCCGAGGCTGGCCAGGGTCCAGACGCGCAGGACCTGCAGGCCTAGATAGAGAACCAGAAAGGGCCAGCGGATCGCGGCCTCTTCGGGCACGACGATCAGGAGCGTCGCCAGCCAGGCGGCATGCAGCAACACGATCAGCGGATAATGTCCGGCGCCGATCTCGACCCCACCCTGGGCGAGAAGCCGTGCCGTGTTGCGTCTGGCGTAGATCAGTTCGGCAAATCGCTGCAAAGCGACCAAGCCGACCAGGACCCAGAGGGCGCTCGCGTCCATACTAATGCGCCATACCCAATGTCAGAAAACCGGCTGTGAAACCCGGACCGAGCGCGGACATGAGGTGGCGCCCGCTTGCGTCTGCCGCGAGCGCTCTCTCGAGCACGAACATCACGGTCGCGGCGGACATGTTGCCGAAATCACGCAGCACAGATCGCGCATGGATGAGGCCGCCCGGCGCCACGCCGAAGACTTCTTCCAGGGCCGAAATCACCTTGGCGCCGCCGGGATGGCAGATGAAACCGTCGAACTCCGCCCGGCTCAAGCTGTGGGTCCGGCAATAGGCGTCGAGCGCCGCCGGAAGATCGCGCCGCACGATCAGCGGAATGTCCTGCGAGAACAGCACGCCGAAACCGTCGTCCAGGATGCGCCATCCCATGACGTCCAATGTGTCGGGCCAGGTATGTTCGCCGGGCCGGGAAACCGCGGGGCCGTCGCCCTCGCTGTTCAGAATCGCGGCTGCGGCGCCATCGCCGAACAGGACCGTGGCGATGATGTTGCTTTTCGAGAGATCGTTCGCCCGGAAGGTCAGGCTGCAGAGCTCGACGACCAGGAACAGGATCCGTTGCCCCGGCATGGCGCGGGCCATCTCCGCCGCGCGGGCCAGGCCGAGGACGCCGCCGGCGCAGCCCAGGCCGAAGACGGGCAGGCGCATCGCGTCGGGCCGCAGGCCGAGGCGCTGCATGACCAGTACGTCGAGGCTCGGCGTTGCGATGCCCGAGGTCGAGACGGAAACGATCGCGTCGATCTGGCCGGGGTTCAGGCGGGCTTGGTCCAGGCAGTCTTTCGCAGCCCGGCACAGCAGGTCGACGGCATGGTCGAGATAGAGGCGGTTCTTCTCCTCCCAGCCGCGGGGCTTTGCGAACCATTCCAGCGGCATGCAGGAATAGCGCGATTCGATCCCCGCATTGTCGAAGGCGGGCAGCAGCCGTTCGATATCCCGCGCGCAGCCGGTGAAATGCCGCGCGGCCCAAACCCGGATCTCGTCCTGGCCGAAGCGATGGGCCGGGACGGCGGTGGCGAGGGCTTGAAGACGGGCAGGGGCCGGCATGATCGGGATTCACCTTCGACTGGGGAAATGGGCGGGACTTGCGCAGCCCGCTCGGCGCGTCGTCCCTTAAACCTAGGTCGTTCGTCTTCGCGGGCATTAACATGAGGATAGATGGCGATTCGGCCATTCGCCAATGGAGTGCCCATACCCATGATCATGAAACTGCCGCTTGCCGTCGCCCTCTCGAGCGCGCTCGCCGCTTCCGCCCTGGCCATGGATATCGAATCCGCCTCCGTGACGGACGGCGTTTTCGCCAAGGAGAGCGGCTGCGCGGACAAGGGCGGTTCCGACCGCAGTCCGCAGATCACCGTCACCGGGGTTCCGGACGGGACGCAGTATCTCGCCATCGTGCTCGACGATCCCGACGCCAAGCCGCTGGACGGCAAGACTTGGGTCCATTGGAACGTGGTCAATATCCCCGGCGATCACACCCGGATCGCGGCGGGTGAGGGGCCGCGCGGCGATGTCTTGGAGAATTCGGACGAGAAGAAGGGTTTTGGCGGCCTCTGCCCGGAGGACGGCCGCCACACTTACCGTCTCGCCGTCTTCGCGCTCGGCGATATCGTTGATGCCGGGGATTTCGAGGAACTGACGGTCGAGGGTTTCCGCGATGAATTCGACGACATCATCCTGGACGAGGCCATGCTGCGCGCGGCATTTCCCTGATTTCAGTAGTCGGCGCGGCAAGGCCCAAAGCGGGAGTCGGAAGCACGTTAGGCGATCGCGGCGGGTCGCGCTGTATAGGCATCCTCCCGGGCGGCAGGATCGGAGCGGCGGCGCAGCCCTGGCGCCGCAGTGTACGGGCGAAGATTCGTGACGCGATCAGCGTAGCTGTCGTCCGCTTGCACGGCTCTTGATAACGCGTCGCACGGCATCGCCCCCGTCGCCCCGGCAACGAGGCGGCAGGCGAGTGCCGGGTCGATACGGTCGCAATAGCGCACCGTCGGGCCGCCGCGATCGACCTCGAGCGTATCGCGAACCGTGAACAGGGAGTTCCGGCGCACGATCCGCGCCGTCGTCTGCCGGCAAATCATGAGTTCGCGATGGACCAACACGCCGGCTGCGACCAGGTCGAAAGGATGAAATGCGGGCGCGCCGAAGCCGAGTTCCCAGAAGCGGAGCCAATTGCGGCTGATTT
>JAQCGR010000406.1 GCA_027619995.1 Pseudomonadota bacterium
GGCGGCCACTCGGCCCCAGCCCCCTCACCCAGCTTCGCCTAGGCACTATCGTGCCAAGGCCCCTTTCCGGCCCTCTCCCCCCAGGATCGGGGGGAGAGGGTTGTGGAGGCTCGGCGCGGCCCTCGCCGGGGCCAGCCGAAGCTGGGTGAGGGGGAGCGACGAAGATCGCAGGCCGAGTTCGGCGGCGCGCAATGGTGCCTTGTGTTGAGGCGAATGGGAGCGGCATGCGACAGTCCCGCGCGCTCCAACGGAGGAAACGGCCATGGCGATTCCCAAGTCGATGAAGGCGGTGCTCACGCGCGGGCATGGCGGGGTCGAGATGCTGGACTATTGCGAGGTGCCGACACCCGCGCCGGGGCGGGATGAGGTGCTGGTCGAGGTCTCGGCCTGCGGCCTCAACAACACCGATATCTGGAACCGCGAGGGCAAATACGGCACGGACCGGGACCCGGCGGCCGTGACCGGGGCCGGGCGCGCGCCGGGGCGCTTTCCCGTGATCCAGGGCGCCGACGTGGCCGGGCGCATTGTCGCGGTGGGCGAAGGGGTGGACGCGGCGCGGATCGGCGACAGGGTGATCTGCAATTTCGTCCATTACGCGCCCAATCCGAACGAGATGGGCTTCGCCGCCTCGCTCGGCTCGCCCGGCCGGGCGGGCGGCTATGCCCAATACACGGTGGTGCGGACCGAGAACGCCTATGGCTATGACGGGCCGCTCTCGGATGCCGAACTGGCGACCTTCCCCTGCGCCTATATCACCGCCGAACACATGCTGGAGGCGGCCGGGGTCGAGGCCGGGCAACTGGTGCTGGTCACGGGCGCCTCGGGCGGGGTCGGCTCGGCCTTGATCCAACTCGTTAACGCCCGGGGGGCGGAGGCGATCGCCGCGACCAGCGCGCGCTGGGCCGAGGATGTGGCGGGCCTGAAGCCGCGCGCGGTGGTGCTGCGCGACGGAAAGAACGGCCGCGATTTCTACGACCAGGTCCGCGAGGCCGCGGGGGGCGCGGGGGTGCATGTCGTTGCCGATATCGTCGGCGGTCCGCATTTCACCGATTGCCTGGCCCTGCTGCGCAAGGGCGGCTGCTATGTCAGCGCGGGGGCGATCGCCGGGCCGGTCGTGCCCTTCGACCTGCGCACCATGTATCTCAACTACCTGCGGCTGGTCGGCGTCTCGATCGGCTACGCCCGGCATTTCGACGCCGTGATGGGCCATATCGAGGCCGGGCGGGTGAAGCCCCTGCTGGCCGCGAGCTATCCCCTGAGCGAGATCCGCGCGGCCCAGGAGAAATTCATGAGCAAGGATTTCTTCGGCAATATCGTGGTCCTGCCGCAGGAGGGGTGAGGCGGCAGCCCGGCGTCGCGCCCTTGACCCTTTCGCGCCCGGCGCGCGGCGGTTAGCCTTCGGCGCGACAGGCCGGGGACGAGGCCGTCGGCAAGGACAAGAACAGGGGAGGGCATCATGGCCAAGTCGGATATTGAAATTGCGCGCGAGGCGACCTTGCTGCCGATCGAGGAGATCGGGGCGAAGCTGGACATTCCGGGCGAGGCGCTGGTGCGCTACGGCACCGACAAGGCGAAGATTTCCTTCGAGCATATCGAGAGCCTGAAGGGAAAACCGGACGGCAAGCTGATCCTGGTCACGGCGATCACCCCGACCCCGGCGGGCGAGGGCAAGACGACCACGACGGTCGGCCTGGGCGACGGGCTCAACCGGATCGGCAAGAAGGCGGTGATCTGCCTGCGCGAGCCGAGCCTGGGGCCGAGCTTCGGCATGAAGGGCGGGGCGGCCGGCGGCGGCTATGCCCAGGTCGTGCCGATGGAGGATATCAACCTCCACTTCACCGGCGATTTCCACGCCATCGGCGCGGCCAACAACCTGCTGGCCGCTCTGATCGACAACCATATCTACTGGTCCAACGATCTGGGCCTCGATTCCCGCCGCGTCACCTGGCGGCGCGGCATGGATATGAACGACCGCAGCCTGCGCCAGATCACGACCTCGCTGGGCGGAGTCGCCAACGGCTTCCCGGCCGAGGCGGGCTTCGACATCACCGTGGCCTCCGAGGTCATGGCGATCTTCTGCCTGGCGACCGACCTCAAGGACCTGGAGCGCCGGCTCGGCAATATCGTGGTCGGCCAGACCCGGGCGCGCGAGATGGTGCGCGCGACTCAGCTGAAGGCCGAGGGCGCGATGACCGTGCTCCTCAAGGACGCCCTGGCGCCCAACCTGGTCCAGACCCTCGAGAACAACCCGGCCTTCGTCCATGGCGGGCCCTTCGCCAATATCGCCCATGGCTGCAACTCGGCCCTGGCGACGACCACGGCCCTGAAGCTGGGCGACTATGTCGTGACCGAGGCGGGCTTCGGCGCCGATCTGGGCGCGGAGAAATTCTTCGACATCAAATGCCGCAAGACCGGGTTGAAGCCCTCGGCGGCGGTGATTGTCGCTACGGTGCGCGCGCTCAAGATGCATGGCGGGGTCGAGCGCAAGGATCTGGGCCAGGAGAACGCGAAGGCGGTGGCCGCCGGAATCTCCAACCTCAAGCGCCATGTCGCCAATGTGCGGAGCTTCGGCGTGCCGCC
>JAQCGR010000407.1 GCA_027619995.1 Pseudomonadota bacterium
CCGCCTCGACGAGGGCGACGTTTATGCCGCCGTGAAAGCCTCAGTGGAGGCACGGATGGATCGTCTGGGCCTGACACCAAGCCTGTCTTGGCAGTTGTCTGACTAGCGGGCAGCCAACCTAATTGAACGTCGGTGCTCGCGATTGAACTTTCCGGAGCTTCAAAGCGGGCATGCTTGGCATGCTCCCACGAACGATACCAGAACTTAGGTTAGTTTCCGCTGGTTGCGGAAGGTTCGATCCGGCCGCAGCTCTTCGATTGCGAAAGGCTGGGTCGGACCGCTCGGGTGGCATATGAGGAATGTCTGATGAATGGCCTAAGTGATATAGATGGCCCGCGCCCCTCGGCTTCGGATACGTCCGGACTTGACCGCATCCACCCCTTCGGCCAGGTCGGACAGAAACGCCGGCGCGCCGCCCTCATGGATGCGGTTGAGCATGAGCTGAATCGAATCCGGTTCGCGCGCGCGACCGATCTGCCAGCCCTTTTCCTCCAGCGCATCGCCAACACCGCCGATGTCGTAGCCATCGGCGGTGAAGGCGAAGTGATAGGCGTCGGGCCTGCCGACGATCTCCAAGCCTTCGATGGCCCGGACGCCGTCCAGAAAGACGTCTTTGATGGCGAGCATGCGTCGCGCGTTCTCGATATAGCCCTCGCGCCCCAGATGGCGCATCACCGACCAGGCCGCCGCCAATGCCCCGCCAGTCCGGCTGCCGGCAAGGGACTTGGTCGAATACAGGCCTGCGGGCCATTCGTCGAAGGCTTGGCCAAGGAAGCGGGATTCCGTAGCGTCGCGCAGGCTCAAGGTCGAAACGCCCTTGGCGGCGAAGCCGTATTTGTGAATGTCGGCTGAGATCGAGCGCACGCCATCGACCCCCAGGTCGAAGGCGGGGAAATCGCCGCGCAATTCGCGCACGAACGGCAGGGCGAACCCGCCCAGGCAGCCGTCGACATGCAGCCATAGGCCGTGGTGCAGCGCCAGGGCTGCGAGCTCGGGCACCGGATCCACCTGGCCATAGGGATAGGGCGGCGCCGAGGCAACCATCATCACCGTCTGGGGACCGATGGCGTCGGCCATTGCATCGACATCCGCCACGTAGCCGGGACTCGCCGCCATGCGCCGGACCGTCACGCCGAGCATGCCCGCCGCCTTGTCGAAGGACGGATGGGCCGTACGCGGCACGACCATTTCGGGCCGGTCGGCGCCGGGCAGCGCCTCGCGCGCCCAGTCCCGAGCGGCCTTCACCGCCATGAAATTGCTCTCCGTGCCGCCCGTCGTCACAGTGCAGCCCGCTCCTGCCGGCGCGTTGAGGAGCTCGAGGGTCATTGCCCCGATCTCCTCCTCATAGCGCTTCAGGCTGGGATAAGCGGAACCGCCATAGATCGCGTTCTCGTGGAGATAGAGCGCGAAGGCCTGTTCGTTGATTGCCAATATCTCGTCGCTGTGGAAATAGGCGGGCTTGAAGACGCGCGGGTCGACGACCGGCATGTCGGCGGCGATGTTTTCGGCCAGTTCGGCCTTGATCTCATCCCAAGCCCTGCCCTCCCGAGCGAATACGGCGTTGGAACCCATGACCACTCCCCTCCCTCTGATCGGATCGGCCGGTCGGCCGCCGGTCAATTCGCCAGTGCCCCTTCGATCCAGGCCGCACGGCGCAGAAAACTCTTTAAAACCTCATCTCCGGAGCAAGGTCGTCGAGTATCTGAATACAGAATTGATGCACGCTTCAAGGGACAACTGATTGATGAGAGTGATAGCTCAAGATACCCGCATCGTTAGAGCCGATCCCGGAAGTTCGGATTCAGCAGCAAAGGATTGTTCCAGGTCGGCCGCGCGGCACGAGGCCGATCATCGCCAAACGAACGAAGGCTGCAACGGTTTTAGCGTAGCACTCGAAGTCGCGGGCGAGGGGACGGTCATGTGATGTAGAGGAACTGACTACGGCGTAAATTGCGTTGCGAACGGGGCTCCGCTCGAGGCGAGCACGCAGGTCACGAGTCCGGGATCACCGCCGTAATGTAGTTCGGCAAAGGTCAGATCGGGCCCCCGCAACCACCGACAGTTGACTCCCCGGCTCACCCGAGTCGGGGAGTTGCCTTTTGTGGTCCTGGTCGCCGCACATCGCGAGGATTCCCGCCAGATCGCCATGCAGTTCGGCCGCCATGCCTTCGTCGGCTGGTCGAAGAACGATCCGGTCGATCAGGCTGCGCATGATCTCACCGGCTTCGGGCCGGGTGGCCGTTTCGTTGAGCGCTGCTTCCAGGGCCTCAACCTTCGTCTTGTAAATGGAGGGCAGGTTCGGATGAAGGTGCACCGGCGAGGGCGCCGCGCTGTCCCTGATCTTGGCCTCGATCTCGACTTTCCGCGCTTCTAGGGCGGTCATCCGCTCCTTCATGGATGCGTTGTACATGCCATCTTCGATGGCTTTCAGAATGCCCTCGATCTTGCGTTCGACCGATGCCAGTTCGCGGTGGACTGAATAGCCCCTAGATTCGTAGACGCCTTCTTCCCTAAATTTGAGGCAAGGAGGCCGACATGGGCAAAGTCAATTTCAGCGACGATTTCAAACGGG
>JAQCGR010000408.1 GCA_027619995.1 Pseudomonadota bacterium
CACAGAATGCCAAAACTACTTCGCCGCAGCCGGATATGACCAAGAGTGATCGGAAAATGCTCTAGTGCATCGAGGTCGATACCAAAACCGACGGCAAACTCACCGCCTGTATCTGTCAGAGAAAGGTCTTCGCCGTCCGTGTCGATATGATTCTGCGCCAAAAGGCTGTCGAAAAGCTGCGTGCCCATATCGCCCGCCAGGTGGTTATAGCAGACCCGTGCCTTGCGTAGCTCGGCGTCCTTCGGGCCGACCCGCTTGCGCAGGTGGCCCGATCCGGCTGCCAGCCCCATGAGACCCTCCAAGACATGCGCCACATCTTCGTTCGCCAAGGAGAAGTATTTGTGTCGTCCTTGCTTGCGAGGCCGCAGCAGGCCGCCTTGATCCATTTTCGAAAGATGCGAGCTGGCAGTTTGAATCGTCACGCCAGCCTCTTCGGCCAGTTCACTGACGGTCAGGGCCTTGCCGCTCATCAAAGCCGTGAGCATGTTCGCGCGGGCAGGATCGCCGATAAGCGCGGCAATATGGGCGACATCGGGGCCTTCCTTCATAGTTCGACCATAATCGAAGCACTCTATTGCGGCAATGGCGTAGCCTTCTCAAACCATTTGTTCAGAAGGACTTGCCATGTTGACCTGTATTATTCGCTACCAGATCGACCCGACCAAGAAGGCCCAGTTCGTGGAATATGCTCGCAACTGGGGCCAGGCCATCCCGCGCTGCGGCGCCGATCTGATCGGCTATTACGCCCCGCACGAAGGCTCCAGCACGCTGGCTTACGGCATATACAACGTGGCCAGCCTTGCAGATTACGAATCCTACCGCGCGCGATTGGCCGCCGACCCGCTTGGTCGCGAGAACTACGAGTTTGCCCAGAAGGAAAAGTTCCTGCTGCGTGAGGACCGGACGTTTCTGAAGCTCGCCTCTGCGCCGCACGGGCCGGGCGGATCGACATGATCGCCGTGATCTTCGAGGTCGAGCCGGCGGAGGGCCGCAAGAACGAGTATCTGGATATAGCCGCCGAAATGCGCCCGATGCTCGACCAGATCGAGGGGTTCATTTCCGTCGAACGGTCCCAAAGCCTGACCGACCCAAAGAAAATCTTGTCGTTGTCATTCTTCGAGGACGAGGCGGCGATCGAACGATGGCGGAACCTCTCCGCACACCGAGGCGCGCAGGCGAAAGGTCGTGGTGGGGTTTTCAACAACTATAGGCTTCGCATCGCCAGCGTCATCCGTGATTACGGCATGTTCGACCGTGCCGAGGCACCTTCCGACAGCAGGAAAACGCATGTGGAATGACATCATTGCGTTCCGCTTGACGGCGACACCGCTCGGCTTCGGCGTCATCGCATTCCGTGTCGTTGCGAATCCGTTCCTGGAGGTCGCCGGCCATGCATAACATGCTGGCCAGGCCGTCCCCCTTGCCAATGACGAACCGCGCCGCAGTCTCCTGGCCCTCTTCGTCGTCGTCCGAGTTGAGGTCGTCGCCAAGCATGGCAAGAACGCGATCCACGCCATCCCCCTCCTCCGCGAGGATCGCCCCCTCCTCCGCCATGACCGGATGACGGCTTGATACATGGCGAGTGCGGCGAGCGACGATTGACTTCGCCCGGCGGTGGCGCAAACCTGACTGCATGACCCCTGGGCCAGGACCAATCGGATTGGATAGGCTCCGCCGCGCGCTGTTGATCCTGGGCTCGGCTCCGGGCCTTCGCGGCTCGCGCCAGGGCCGCCCTCGCTTGAACCGATCAGGAGCAGGCCATGACCGCCCATACCGATTTCAACGCTATCCATAACGACGATCTCGACGAGGCGTACAGCACGAAGTTCTACTGCATCATCAAATGCGCCAACTAGGCTTCGCCGCCCGCGCGCGTTTCGCGCGCCTGCTCGGGCCACTTGCGCGCCCGGGCGGAGACTAGGGGAAAGCCATTTTCATGCGGCCCGTCCTTGTGACGGGCCGTTTCGTTTGTGCGGCCCTGCCAACAGGAAGTGGCCTTCGTCCGCCCGGCGAGGCTAAGCTGGGTCGCCCCGGACGAGACAGCCGCCCGCCCTGCCACATGCCGACCGGGCCCGACGAAAGGTTGCTAAAAGCCATGGATAGACCATCCGAATATCCCCCGGTCCCGGACGACGCGATCGGCCTGTGGCGCCGGGAGTTCAAGGAGATGGCGGACGGCAGCGCCGACCGGACGACCCGGGTGTTCTATGGCCAGACGCAGAATCTGTTCATCGATATCCGCATCCCGATCGACCGCCCGGCGACGCCCCCCGGCCAAGGCTTCGAGATTTACTCCCTGGAGGAACTGGCCCAGATCGCGAAGCAGCAGGCCTTCGCCGGGCACACGGTGATCGAGGGCGACCGTTGCACCTGGCACCGGACCATCGACTATCAACCGCGCTCGGGACGGCCCGATTCGAGCCTGATCGAGGTCGAAGGCGACATCCTGCATGAGCGGGGCGACGCAAACACGGTCACCGGCATGAGTTTTTATGAGATCTATCACCGGGAGCGCCGGGGCGAGGAGAGGCGGCTGGCGTTTCGCCTGGAGGACTCCGA
>JAQCGR010000409.1 GCA_027619995.1 Pseudomonadota bacterium
CGAACGGCAGAAGGATATATGAACCGAGGGCGTCTAGAAAACTCGGGGCTATTCACCTATCTCTCCGGCCTGCGCGCCGCCGAGCAGGTGATCGAAGAGGCAGGCTGAGGGAAGCACTTCCCGGCATGACCAGCTCCCGAACAAAGAAAAGGCGCTGTCCGCGGACAGCGCCTTTTCGATGATCTGGCCGAGCGGTTTACCGTTTCGAGAACTGGAAGCTACGGCGGGCCTTGGCGCGGCCGTACTTCTTACGCTCGACGACGCGCGAATCGCGGGTCAGGAAGCCGCCGGCCTTCAACACGCCGCGAAGCTCGGGCTCGTGAAGGTTCAGCGCCTTGGAGATGCCGTGGCGGACCGCGCCGGCCTGGCCGGAAAGGCCGCCGCCGCGCACCGTGCAGACGACGTCGAACTGGCCGTCGCGGGCCGCGACCTGGAACGGCTGCTCGATCATCATGCGCAGCACGGGCCGGGCGAAATAGACCTCGAAGGTCCGGCCGTTGACCGTGATCTTGCCGGTGCCCGGCTTGATCCAGACCCGGGCGACCGCGTCCTTGCGCTTGCCCGTGGCATAGGTGCGGCCGAACTCGTCGCGCACCGGCTGGCGCGCGCCTTCGTCCTGAGCCATATCGTCGGCCGTGCTGGCCGGGCGGCCGAGGGCCTCGCCCAGAGCGTCGCCCAGGGTGGCGCCGCCCTGTTCCGCCGGAATCGTCGTGTCGGAATCGGCCATGACTAGGTCCGCCTGCTGTTCTTGGGGTTCATCGCCGCGATGTCGAGCGACTCGGGGCTTTGGGCCGTGTGCGGATGCTCGGGCCCGGCATAGACGCGAAGATTCTTGAAGATCTGACGGCCCAGCACGCCCTTGGGCAGCATGCGCTCGATCGCCTTCTCGACCACCCGCTCGGGATGGGCGCCGGTCAGGATCTGATCGGCCGTGCGGTGCTTGATGCCGCCGGGATAACCCGTATGCCAGTAGTAGCGCTTGTCCTGGCGCTTGGCATTGCCGGTCAGATGCACCTTCTCGGCATTGATCACGACGACATTGTCGCCGCAATCCATATGCGGGGTGTAGCTCGGCTTGTGCTTGCCGCGCAAGCGCATGGCAACGACCGAGGCCATGCGGCCGAGGACCAGGTCCTCCGCATCGACCAGAAGCCATTTCTTCTCGATATCCGCCGGTTTGGCGCTGTAGGTCTTCATGACGTTTGAGCTCCCAGGCTCTTTCGGCCGCCGCGCGAACGCGCAGGCAACCCGTTTTCGAAGCGGCGCGGAGTATGGGAAACGCCTTGCCCCCTGTCAACAGGTGTTTTTGCCGAAAGGTGCGTTTTATCGCGTTATTTCAGACCACTAGCGTTATGGTAATATAATACCGCATCACGTCGCTTCGGTTTCTTCCGGCGGCACTGAATAGGTCCCCGTGACATGGGCCACCGGCTCCTCCACCCCGTCCGAAAAGACATCGACCTCAAGCACGACGAGTCGCCGCCCCGCCTTCAGGGTCCGCCCCTCGGCCACCACATCGCCGGGTTTGGGCCGCCGCAGGAAGTTGATGTTCAGGCTGGTGGTGACGGCCAGCAGGACCCGACCGACCTCCGACAGGGTTACCGCATACATGGTGAAATCGGCCAGGGCCATCATGGCCGGGCCCGAGACGGTGCCGCCCGGGCGCAGATGACGGTCGCTGGCGGGCAGGCGGACCACCGCCCTGCCCCGCGTGAGGCTTTCGACCCGGAAACCGTAATCGGCTGCGAAGGGTGCGGCCTCCGCGACCAGCCCCTCGAATTCCGCGACCGTGATGCGGCTCTCGCTCATAGCCGACCCTGATATGCGTGGAGAGCGGCGGTGGCAAGCGCGATGGGAGCAGCGCCACCTCTCAGCCCCATTCTCCGCCGGAGAAGACCCGACCGACGAAGGTCCGGTCGAGCTTGGTCGAGCGGTACGGCAGACCCCCATCCTCATCGCTTCGACGGCGTTCCGGCACAGTCGCCTTCGACGGCGTGGAATTCTCCGGCGGCGGCTCGACAGGCCCCCACGGCCCTTGGACAATCCGGCTGGCCAGCTCGTCATAGGGCGCCATATCCGGACACTTTTCTACCGGCCGATCCTTTCGGACCGGGCGAACGGGACGGCCGGGTCGCTCGGCCGGTTCCGTTACCGGCCGATAGCTCAGGAACAGCGAGAAGAACAGGGCGGCGAAGACCATCGCGCCCCCGGCAAGCGCTACAACGGCGAGCGGTTGCCAATGGGGCACCAGGCGCTCGGCCGCCACCGCGGTCAGGATCAGCGCGCCGAACAATCCGATGATGCAGAGCGCGAACGAGAAGCCCGTCGCCCGGCTGCGCCAGCCGCAATGGCGGCAAGTCGCGGCCCATATGCCGGACCCGAACACCGCGCCCAGCCCAAACCGGCGGCCACAGGCGTTGCAGGCACGGCGACGGTCACGGGTGATGACGGGCATGGCGCTCACGGCATTTGAATCACGAAAGCCTATTAACCCGCATTTCCCATGTAACCGAACCATTTGATGCGGCTTTCGTCTATTTCTTACATATAATTCAGTG
>JAQCGR010000410.1 GCA_027619995.1 Pseudomonadota bacterium
TACGATGAGCCAGAAATCCTCCGTTATGCAATTACCTCAATTCGTCCCAAAGGCGCTGACGTCAGACAAATAGCGGTAACGGGAACGGGTTCCGGGCCGGCCTTGCTCTTCCGTCCCGCGGTCTCAGGCGCTATACAGCGCGCGAATAGTGAAGGAGCGTGTCATGACCGAGCAGACCAATAAGGTCCGGGTCGCCATCCTGGGGGCCAGCGGCTACACCGGGGCGGAGCTTGTGCGCCTGCTCGCCCATCATCCGCAGACCGAATTGCGCGCGCTGACGGCCGACCGCCGGGCAGGCGAGACCCTGGGTTCGGTCTTCCCGCATCTGGCCCGGCTCGATCTGCCGGTTATGGTTCGGATCGAGGAGGTCGATTGGTCGGGGCTGGACGCGGTCTATTGCTGCCTGCCCCATGGCACGACCCAGGAAATCATCGCCGGCCTGCCGAAGCATCTGAAGATCGTCGATCTTTCGGCCGATTTCCGGCTGGCCGATCCCGCGACCTATGCCGAATGGTATGGCCACGAGCATCTGGCGCCCGAGCTTCAGACCGAGGCGGTCTACGGCCTGACAGAGCTGAAGCGCGAGGCTATCAGAGGGGCGCGGCTGATCGCCAATCCGGGCTGCTATCCGACGACCTCGCAACTGCCCCTCATACCACTGCTGGAAGCCGGGCAGATCGATGCGCAGGACATCATCATCGACGCCAAGTCGGGGGTCACCGGCGCCGGGCGCAGCCCCAAGGAAGCCAATCTCTTCGCCGAGGTCAGCGAGGGCATCCATGCCTATGGCGTGGCCAAGCATCGCCATTCCTCGGAAATCGAGCAGGGCTTGAGCGAGGCGGCGGGCGCGCCGGTGATGGTGAGTTTCACCCCCCATCTGATGCCGATGAACCGGGGTATCCTGTCGACCATCTATGTGCGTCTGGCCAAGGGCGCCACGGCGGCCGATCTGCATGCAACCCTATCGGGCCGCTATGCGACCGAGCCTTTCGTCCATGTCCTGCCCGAGGGCGAGGTGCCGCAGACGCGGCATGTGCGCGGCTCCAACCTCTGCCTGATCGGTGTCGTCGCCGATCGGGCGCCGGGCCGCGCCATTCTGATCTCGGTGACGGACAACCTGGTCAAGGGCGCCTCGGGCCAGGCGATCCAGAACATGAACCTCGTGACCGGCCTGCCCGAGACGATGGGCCTGTCCCAGGAGCCGCTGTTCCCCTAGGGCGATTGTCGGCGCGGTCCTAAGCGTCCGCGGATTCGGCGGGGATGCCCAGGACGGCGACCGCGACCATTGCCAGGGTCAGAGCGGCGAAGCCGGCCGCGCGCCAGGCTGCGCGCTTGCCCTGGTCTGGCCGCCAGGCATGGAAGGCCGCCATCGCGCATTGCACCGCGTAGAACAGTGCGAAGGCCCGCGAGGCATAGGCGATCACCGCGAAAATATCCGCCGCCCAGATCAGGGTGATGCCGAGAGCGGCGACGGCGGCGTAGGTCGTGCGTCGCCCGATCCGGCCGCCGGTCGCTTCTTCCACGATCCCGCCCGCGCCCAGGGTATCGGCCGTCGCGGCGCCGAATTGGCTCACCAATGCGCCGAGGACCAGGAGCGGCGGCATGATCACCGCGATCCGGGCGGAGACGTCGATGATCCCGGTTTCGCTCAAACTGTCGAAATATCCGAACAGCAACGTCGCCAACCCGACGAAGGCGAGATAGATCGTGGTGGTGATGCGTTGGGCCAGGCGCATGGAACGGATGCGCATGGCGGGATCGTATGCCCGGGCCAGATAGCGCGAGGTTTCGAAACCCTGGATGATGAGAAAGGCGCCGCACAGTCTGCGAATCGTGTCGAAGGACCATGCCGGCGCGAGGTCGGCCAGTTGCCAAGTTCCGGTCGCGACAAGCGCCGTGTCGTGCCAGGCGAGGCCGACCAGCAAAGCGCCGATGACGGCAAGCTTGATGTTTACCGCGACGCTCTCGAAGCCCTCGAGGCTGCGCAGTCCGCGCCAGGCGCCGACGCCGCCGATGAAGAGCAGCAATGCGGTGGCGATCACCCGTGGCCAGACCTCCCCGTGAATCCCCGCGTAATGGGACGCGAAGGCGCCGAGAAGATCGAGATAGAAGGCGATGGCGATGACATAGGCGAAAGCGAGGGCGATCTTGGAAACCCGTTCCATCCCCAGCAGGATCCTGCCGTCCCGATCCCTTGGATGGTTGTTTTCCACGATGCCTTCGACGGCGGCGATGTTGTAGCGCAGCGCGCCGCCGACCAGATAGGCGAGTGCGGTCATGCCGGCCATGGCCAGCAGCGCCCAGTTGCCGACCGTGAAGGCCAGCAACGGCGCGACGACCAGAAAACCGCTGCCGATGATGGAGGCGAGGGGCGTCGCCGTCGCCCGCCAAAGCTCGCTGCCGCGCGTCCGGCGCCCGAACAGCACGACCAATATTCCTGCTGCCGCAGCGAGAATCAGCCCGTCGACGATCCACGCCGGACCGTTGCCGAGGAAAGAAAGCGCCCCTGTCATGGAAGCGGCAACGCGACGGGGTTTCCAGCTATAGCGGCGG
>JAQCGR010000411.1 GCA_027619995.1 Pseudomonadota bacterium
AGGCTCACATGCCAACAGACAAAACGGAATCCCAAATCGGATTCTTTTGTTCCGATCAATCCACTAGAAGGGGCCAATCCTCTTTTTCAACATCCCGCCGGCACTCAAGATCGGAGGTCCCGGCTACTCCGCCGCCTGGGCAAGTTGCGGCCGGGTGACGATGGCCTCGGGCTGCTTCGCGCCGCGCGCGGCGAGTTCCTTTTCGACGCCGGGAATGATCTCGGAACCCAAGAGTTCGAGGGTGCGCATCACCTTCTCTTCCGGCACGCCGCCGAGTTGGAGGGTGCAGATGACGTTCGAGGGGCGCACGGTTTCCCAGTCATTCACCATGGTCTCGATCGCGTGGTCGACGGACCCGATGACGTAGTTCTTCATGCAGTCCTCGATCGGCGGTTCGTAATCGCAGACCTCCTCGCGGATGTAATAGCCGTCGAACTTGTAGGTGTTGTTGGTCAGCGATTGGCTGAGGCGCGAGGAATAGCGCGCGTGTTCGGCCGCCTTGCGGGCCTCGGCCTTGTCATCGGTGACATAGATGAAGCGCTGCACGCCGAAGCGCGCCGTGTCCGGGTCGCGGCCGGCCTTGCGCAGGCGTTCGTCATAGCCGGCGCGCGGGCGTTTGACGACATCGATCGGCATCCAGGCCGGGGAATGCATGGGGCAATAGCCGCTGGCCACCATCCGGTCCTGCAGACTCTCGACCCCGGACAGCCCGGCGACCCAGATATCCGGCAGGGGCTGCTGCACCGGTTTGGTGGCGATCTGGGTCTGCGGGATCTTGTAGTGCTTGCCGTCATAGGCGAAGGAATCGGCGGTCAGCGCGCGCTCGATGATATCGAGCATCTCGATGGTCATTTCGACCCCGTCCGTCAGCTTCACGCCGAAACGGTCGAACTCGTAATCCTGATAGCCGGCGCCGAGGCCGAGGGACAGCCGACCGTCGGAAAGTTGGTCGACCAGGGCGATCTCCTGCACCAGGCGCAGCGGATTGTAGAGCGGGGCAACGACCACGGCGGCGCCCAGGCGGATCGACTTGGTGATGGGGGCCAGATAGGCGCAGGCCATCAGGGGCGAGGGGATCAGGCAGTAGTTGCTGAGGTGATGCTCGGCGAACCAGGCGGTCTCGAAACCCAGTTCGTCGGCCAGACGGACCTGATCCGCGGCGTGGTTCAGCACGCGCTTGGCCGTCCACCCGTCGTCGCGCTTCTGGGTCAGATTGAAGATGTCGTATTTCATGGCGCGATGCCTCCCTTGGTTTCGCTTGTCCGGCGGACCGTTTTTCCGTTGCGGAAGCGATCCGAAAATTCGGGCGCGACGTCGGTCGCGAAGCGCCGCAGCATTTCATGGCGCACCGCGCGCGGCACGCCGTAAGTGGCGACCTGGATGATGAACCGATTGAAACCGATGTCGATATAGACCTGGACCTGGCGCCTGACGGTGGCGGGCGTGCCGACGAATTGCAGGTCGATCCAGGGGCCCATCTGTTCGGGATCGGCCATCCGTTTCAGGTTGCCGAAGAATTTGGCGAATTGTTCGTAGCTCTTGATGTCCTGATAGGCGTTTTCGTCGGGCTGATAGTGGCGCGCCTGAAGGTCGAAATAGGGCGGCGCCCAGCGCCGGACGAGCGCCTGGGCCTCGGCATCCGTGTCGGCGATCCAGGCCTGCACCATGATCGGCCGGTCGCGGTCGAGGCGTCCGCCGCGCGCGCGGGTGCGGTTCTCCCAGGCCTCGATCACGCGGGTCTGGACGTGAAGGGGAAAATTGGCGACCACCAGGGGCGGCAGGTCGAGATCGGCCATGATCTCGGCGCTGTTCGGGCTGCCGATCGCGCCATAGAAATTGATCCGTTCGGTGCGCGGCGCGGGTCGCATCGGCACCTTGCGGCCCATCCGGAAATGTTTGCCCTCGAACTGGAACGGCTCGCCGGCATGGGCCAGCCGCGTGATCTCGAGGCATTCGGCGAAACGCTCGCGCGCTTCCTCCATGTCCACGCCCCAAGCATCGTACTCCAGCTTGGCGGTGCCGCGCCCGATGCCGAGATGCAGGGGCCGCTCGCTCAACAGGCTGAGCATCGCGACCTCCTCCGCGAAGCGCAGCGGATGATACCAGGGCGTCACCAGAACGGCGGTGCCGAGCGAGAGGCCGGGCACGCGCGCGGCGGCATAAGCCATGAACAGCATCGGGCTCGGCGTTGGGAAATAGTCGGTGAAATGATGCTCCAGGAACCAGGCGCCGTCATAGCCGAGCGCCTGGCCGAACTCGCAATCGATCAGGCATTCGCGGTAGAGCGCGGCGTCGTCCGCGCCCACGCGATCGACCGGGGCGACCGTATGGCCGAAATGGACTCGTTCGGGCCTGTTCATCCGCCCTCCGGTTTCGCAGCTTCAACCGCTGTTTCTGTCCGTGCTCGATCGCACGGAATTCGATCGGCGGGTGAATTTGGCGCCGACTGCACGGCGCTATCTTAGGGCGACATTCGAGCAATTTGTACCATATAGAACGCATGCGATTCGGACGCCTTTTTCTCCTTGGGTTTCTGCTGGCGGCCG